>NZ_DDCJ01000022.1:31939-83021 GCF_002335285.1 Thalassolituus sp. UBA2009 | reverse complement strand
TAAGTTAGTTGGATTAAGGACCGGTAGTTCAGTCGGTTAGAATACCGGCCTGTCACGCCGGGGGTCGCGGGTTCGAGTCCCGTCCGGTCCGCCAAAATTAAAAGCGCATCCCTGATGCGCTTTTTTTGTATTGGTGGCTCGAATAATCATTGGAGGAAGCATGCTACAGACAATGCGCGATAATGCTCAGGGTATGATCGCTAAAGTAATTGTATTTTTTATTATCTTTGTCTTTGCGCTGTGGGGCGTTGAAAGCATTGTCAGCCTGGGCGGTGGAACACCGGCCACAGCGACAGTTGGCGATCAGGAAATCACGGAAGCAGATATCGTACGGACCGTTGAACAACAGAAAGCTAACCTGCGTCGCCAGTTTGGTGAGCAGTATGATGAAAATCTGTTTAACGAAAAATTTCTGCGTCAATCCGCGCTTGAGCAGCTGATTGAGCAAAAAGTTGCTTTGGTTCAGGCCGATAAACTGGGGTTGCGTGCAGCTTCCAGTGCTATTGATGAAACCATCGTAAGCATTCCTGCTTTCCAGCAGGATGGTCGTTTTGATAAAGAACAGTTCCAGAACGTACTGCGCATGAATGGTCTGTCGCCACTCACGTTCCGTGCCAGCCTGGCAGACGATATTAAAACCAATCAGGCGCGTGCGGCTTTTGTTTTAAGCAGTGTGGAAACCCCGTTTGCTGTTCAGGTGAGTGAAGCACTGAATAACGAATTGCGCACCTTCAGTTTCTACGAAGTCAACGCCAAAGATCTGGAAGCCAGTATCGAATTATCGGATGAAGATATTCAGTTGGCGTACGAAGCAAATAAAGACCGTTACAAAACTGAAGAGCAGGTGCGCATTCAGTATGTACAGCTTAAGCGTGCTGACATTGCAGCTAAGCAGGATGTGACAGAGGATGAGTTGCAGGCCGCTTACATCGATTATCAGTCCCGTGAACTGGCGAAAGAGCAACGCAGTTCCAGCCATATCCTGATCGAAGTAAATGATGATCGCAGCGATGCTGAAGCTCTGGCTCTGGCTGACGACATTAAATCACGTCTGGATAAAGGCGAAGATTTTGCTGCACTGGCAAAAGAATACTCTGATGATATCGGTACAAAAAATGCCGGTGGTAATCTGGGCCTGAGCACCAAAGGAAGCTTTGTTCCGGAATTTGAAGATACTCTGTATGCGTTGCAGAAAGACCAGATTTCTTCACCGGTTAAAAGTGAATTTGGCTACCACATCATTCGCCTCGACAGCATCGTAACGCCAAGTGTTAAATCACTGGCTGATGTTAAAGCTGAACTGAGCCGTGAGGTTCGTGAAGGTAAAGCGGAAGCGGTTTATGCCGAGCAGATGCAGGAGCTGTCGAATATTTCATTTTCTGCTGAATCCATTGACGATGTTGCCAAAGCATTGAATCTGGAATTACAGAGCACGGAATTTTTCAGCCGTGAAAATGGTAACGGCATTGCTCTGAACGAAGGTGTACGCCAGGTTGCTTTTGAAGAAAATGTGATGCTGGATAAGCAAATCAGCGAAGTCGTTGAGCTGCAGGATGGTGCTGTTGTTCTGGCGGTGAGTGAGCATAAAGACGCATCGGTAAAACCTCTGGCTGAAGTTAAGCCTCAGGTTGTGATGAGCCTGAAGCGTGAACGTGCGCTTGCTCAGGCTCGTGTGTTGGCTGATGCGATCGTCAGTGGTGATGAGCAGGCAAAAGCCTGGAAGAAAGTTTCAGCGACCTTCCAGCAGTCCAGTGAGGCTCCTCGTCTGGCGCAGCAGAAAGCGTTTGCACTCACCGTTGGTCAATCGGATGTTGTTAAAACTCCGGGCGGCTTTACGGTAGTAACGCTGGATGCGGTTGATGCAAAAAACTGGCAGGACATGGCCGTTAGTGACGAAGCGAAAGAAGCAGGGCGTGCCCAGAACAGCCGCGCTGATATGCTGAGCTATCAGGCATGGGCTAAGTCAGCCACTAAGATTGAGCGTTCCGGCTCATAATATTGGCAGATAGTGTCAGGCAATAAAAAAGGGGCTCAGGCCCCTTTTTTATTAACTAATTTTTGTTTATTACCTTATTTTTGCGGCTCAGGATTCTTCCATCTCATCCACGCTCATGGCGCAGGTGTTAAAGCCGCCATCAACATAGATATTCTGCGCGGCAATACCAGATGCCAGATCAGAGCACAGGAAGGCTGCGGTATTACCCACTTCGTCGATGGTGATGTTCCGGCCTAAAGGTGCACGGTCTGCGTTCTTTTTCAGCATGCGGCGGAAGCTTTTAATACCAGCCGCTGCCAGGGTTTTAATCGGACCTGCTGAAATGGAGTTAACACGGATACCTTCTTTACCCAGAGAACCTGCAAGGTAGCGCACCGATGCTTCCAGAGACGCTTTTGCCAGCCCCATAACGTTATAGTTTGGCAGGGTTTGCTGGGAGCCATGGTAGGTCAGGGTCAGCATTGCGCCGTTACGTCCCTGCATTAACGGACGTGCGCCTTTTGCCAGGGCGACAAAACTGTATGAGCTGATATCGTGAGCAATACGGAAACCTTCGCGGGTAGTCACGCTCAGATAATCGCCATCCAGTTCGTGAGCCGGTGCAAAGCCTACGGAGTGAATCAGAATGTCGAGATGACCCCATTTCTTTTCCAGTTCGGTGAAAACGGCAGCGATTTCTTCATCAGAGGCTACGTCGCATGGCAGGCAGATATCAGAATCCCAGCCGGCGGCCATTTTCTCTACCCGTTCTTTTAATTTTTCGCCCTGATAGGTAAAAGCGAGTTCTGCACCTTCGCGATGGAACGCATCAGCAATGCCATAAGCAATAGAATGCTTGCTGGCCACGCCAACAATCAGAGCTTTTTTACCGGTTAACATACCCATGTTGAGATCCTTTTATTCCGGACTGAAACAGTCGGTTTTGGTTGTCAGAGCTGATTATTGTTCAGTCTGTATTGAATATTAATATGTGGCTTACTGTCATCGTTTTTACCACGCTCAGGTTTCGCCAGTATGTCAGCACGTTGCTTGCGGTCTATCCAGAAAAGTCCGCCGGTAACGGCATCAAAAGGATTGAACAAATCAGTGCTGATTCGTGTTCCCTGATTTTCGGGCAGCTTTAACCATTGCCAGCTTGCTGAGCGGCAGTAGGGGTAGCCGTAGCCCGTATGAAATATTGATTCATCCTGCAGGTACTTAAAAAGCTGTTCTGCTGTAGCCGTATTGCCTGTCCCGGATATAAAACGCTGTACCGCATCCATGCTGATAAAAATCTGCCCGTTTCCGGACTGGAATAGCGACAGGAAATTCTCGCCATTCAGCGGGGATGAAAAGCGGAGCCAGGTAAGATCGTAATTGGCCTGCTGCAGGGCACTGCGTAATTTCGCAGGTGAAACTTTTTCCAAAAGGATACTCATCCCCTTTATCTTTGCCTGTTGCTGCAGCAGGCGCAAAAACATCAGATCCTGCTGGTCGCTATAGATTAGGGTCAGCTCGTCTGGCAATACCGATATTTCTGCATTCGGCTGTTGATCAGATGTCTCAGAACGGCGGATAAAATCAGCGCTGAGTGATTCAGCTTCGTTCAGTTCTGAGATGGCTGTTTGCGGACTCAGTGCCGAGAGAACGGCAGCTCGCTGGGACTTGCTGCTCAGTCTCGGGTGATTGGCATTTAATAGCAGGCCAGTGAAGGGGAGCGGAGCCTGATGGTAGAACTGAATCCGGTTAATGCGCTTGCTGTTGCTGAGCTGGCTAATCTGCTCAGATTGCCAGTTTTCGGTAGTGTTAAGCGGAATGACATCCAGTTCACCGCGTTCCAGCAGATCGACAACAGAATAGTCCTTGTCCGGCATACGCAGGTTAACCCGGCGGACATTGAAGCGATGCTTAAAATACCGCTTGTCACGTCCCCACCAGTCACTGGTTTCGCGCAAGACAATCTGCGCGTTAGGGTTCAATTGCGCGAGATAATAAGGTCCAGTTGTTGGCTCTGGGTACCAGTCAAAACTTTTTGGCCAGCCGCGTGGATTACGGTAAACATGGGCGGCAAAAGGGCGCAGTGAAGCCAGTTCGCGAATGCTGTTCATAGTGGCCGGCTTTTGCAGAACCAGGGCAAATCTCTGCTGGTCAAACACTTCCAGCCCGCTGATCAGTTGTTGCAGACGTTCTGCCTGCCAGGCAGCCGCTGTCGCCGGGTCAGTTAGGAATTCGAGAGTAAAACGTATGTCCTCGGTGGTAACTGCGACACCATCAGACCAGCGCGCATCGGCGTCCAGTTCAAAATACAGTCGCATGGCCTGCTCATTGACCAGCCAGCGGCTGGCCAGCATAGGAATCCAGCGGGAGTCCTGTGGGTGGCGGGCGATAAGCGGCAGTTGCAGGTTTTCCAGCGTAGCGCTGAAGCTGTGTGGTGTTTGCGGGCCGATGCGGCGGATATTTGGAGGGAAGTGCAGTAAGGGCTGACGTGAGATGCCGCCACGTTGTGCGCTTGCATCTCCCCAGGGAGCGCTGTCGTCATTGCTTTGCCAGGCAACGCCGGCCAGCTCACTGCTGGGGTTGTCAGTTACAGCAATGCTGGCACGGGCAATCTGGCTGAGTAGTATAAGGCTGATCAGGAGAGCCAGCGGCAGGACTGATCGGTTGTTGAGTGGTATGAGCGTCATATGGCCCATCCTATGGGCAGTGCCTGCACTTTGGCAATCCGTAGTTATTCCACATATTGTGTCCACAGCGTTAATAATGACGCCCGCTCAGCGCATAACGTCCACATAGAGCGTTAATGTCTGGCCCGGTTGCAGATATTTCTCTTTTACCTGTGATGAATTCCAGCGCTTCACATCAGAGACCCGGACGTTGAATTTTTGTGAGATACGGGCCAGAGAATCACCGGGGCGGACGCGGTAATTCACTTTGCGGATAACTTCGCGCTTGCCCGGCATGTTTTTCTTGCTCCAGATGACCAGCGTTTGTCCGGCGCGCAGTGGATCGCCGGGTGCCATGCCATTCCAGCGTGCCAGCTCGCTGACTTTAACATCGTGTGAACGGGCTATTTCCCAGAAGCTGTCGCCTGAGCGGACGCGGTATTCAACCCGTTCGCTGTTACCCGGGCGGCGCAGTGTTTTCAGGCGGTCAAGGCGCTGGGATACGCTGTGCGAATAAGCGTCCTGGCTTTTGAAGGCGCCGGGAATCAACAGCTGTTCACCCGCGCGGATAATATTGCCGCGAATGCCATTAGCCTGCTTCAACGCTTCCGGGGTGGTATGAAACTGCTTGGCAATGGTTATCAGGCTGTCACCGTTACGGACTGCATAGCGTTGCCACTTCAGGCGGGCGCTTGGTGGCAGTGCGGCCAGTTGCTCGGTGAAGACTTCGTACTGAGCCACAGGGATCAGTACCTCGTGCGGCCCCGTCGGGCGTGTGGCCCAGCGATTAAATCCGGGGTTGAGTTTGTAGATTTCATCGAGTGGTGTCTGGGCCAGTTCTGCCACCTGTGACAGATCAATCTGACCACCGGTTTCTGCCACGGCAAAGTAGGGTTCATCCGGCACGGGCACCAGTGTGACCTGATATTCTTCTGCCGATTTAATCAGTTTTGCCAGAGCGATGAGTTTGGGTACGTAATCACGGGTTTCTTTGGGCAGATCGAGCGACCAGAAATCGGTTGCACGACCACGGGCACGGTTTTTACGCATTGCCTTCCGCACGGTACCGGCTCCGGAGTTATACGCCGCCAGTGCCAGCAGCCAGTCACCGTTAAACTCACGCTGCAGGGCATCAAGATACATCAGTGCGGCCTCAGTAGCGGCACGGATGTCGCGCCGGCCATCATGCCACCAGTCCTGCTGCAGGCCGAAATCGCGGCCGGTCGACGGAATAAACTGCCACACACCGGATGCACGACCGTGGGAGTAGGCAAAAGGATCAAAGGCGCTTTCCACAATCGGCAGCAGGGCCAGTTCACCGGGAACATTGCGCGCTTCAATCTGCTCAGCAATAAAATGCAGATAGCGCACCCCACGTTCCGCTACGCGATCCATATACGCCTGGTGTGACTTATACCAGTTCAGCTGCGCTTCAATCCGCGGGTTGTCGATATTGGTGTCCAGCTGATAAGAGGCAATGATACGTTGCCAGATATCTTCATAGGTTGTATGGGATATATCCTGCGGTTGCCAGTCTTCAAGGACGGTCAGAACCATATCGGAACGTTTTTGTTCCGGCTCGCTGTCTGTTCTGGTGGTCAACTGGCTGCAACCAGCCATAAAAAGGACAGACAGTAATAGAGTGAATTGCTGCATGTGATTACAATGTCGCTACGTGGCCGGCCAGTCTAGTTTCCAGGGCGTCGGGTAGCAAGTAAACGAGGTCATATGAATACCGTCGGCAGCCGGATCAAACCGGAAATTTACCAACGCTGGCTACTGCGCCCGGCGACTCAGCGGCTGTTGGCTCTCGAAGCCGGCTGGTTGCGCGATTGGGTCAGTCAACTGCATGGTTGTCATCTTCTTTACAGTGGCATTGATGCCGAACCCCGTTTTCTGCAGCGCAGCCGCCTGCAGCACAGTTTCCGCATGGGGCTGCCGTGGGCCCGTGGAGTAGTTGATCCTCAGGGGGAAATGGCTGATGGCGCCTGGCCCTTTGCTGATGAAAGCCTGGATGTGGTGGTGTTGCAGCATTCGCTCGATATGAGCCACCGTCCGCACCAGATGATCCGGGAGGCGGCGCGAACGGTCATGCCCAACGGTTATCTGATTGTGGTTGGCTTTAACCCATACAGTTGGTGGGGAGGTATGCGTTGGCTGAGAACCTTCTCAACTGAGCTGCCGTGGCTGACTAACCCGGTCAGCGAATCCCGTCTGCGCGACTGGTTGCTGCTGCTGGATTTCCGGGTCGAGCAGGTATCTCCGGTTGCTCATGCCTGGCCTCTTAATATTATTTCTGAATCGGTCAGCCGGCGGATTGATCGGGTACTGGCTGGAACACGCTGGCTGCCAGCGAACGCCTATGTACTTGTCGCCCGCAAGACCGTAGCCGGACTGACACCCATCCGTCCGCGCCGCTGGCAGTTGGCGGAAGCCGGCTTTGGCCTGGCGGCACCGGTCGCATCAAGCGTTGCGGGCACTCAACATTGTGGAAAATAACATGACGGCGAAAGTCGAACTCTTTACCGACGGTGCCTGCAAGGGCAATCCTGGCCCGGGTGGCTGGGGGGCCTTGCTGCGCTACGGTGAGATGGAGAAAGAACTCTTTGGTGGAGAAGCCAATACCACTAATAACCGTATGGAACTGATGGCGGCGATTGAAGGGCTCAAGGCGCTGAAACGTCCGTGTCAGGTCATTCTGACCACTGACTCGCAGTATGTGATGAAGGGCATTAATGAATGGCTGGCCGGCTGGAAGAAGAAGGGCTGGCGTAATGCTGCCAAACAGCCGATTAAAAATCAGGATCTCTGGCAGCAGCTGGATGCTGAATGTCAGCGTCACCAGATCGAGTGGCGCTGGGTACGTGGTCATACCGGCCACGCAGAGAATGAACGGGCCGACCAGTTGGCCAATAAAGGCGTTGCCGGAGTAAAAGCATGAGACAGGTCGTACTGGATACTGAAACCACCGGTATTGGTGAGGGGCACCGTATCGTTGAAATCGGTTGCGTTGAGATTTTCGAGCGTAAGCTGACCGGGCGGCATTATCACGTCTATATCAATCCGCAACGTGATATTGATCCTGAAGCTGCCGCGGTACACGGTATTACCAACGAATGGCTGATTGAGCAGGGGGCCCCGGTTTTCGCTCAGGTTGCGCAAGAATTCCGCGAGTTTATTGCCGGTTCGCAGCTGGTGATCCATAACGCGGCGTTCGACGTGGGCATGATGGATGCCGAGTTCCGCCGCCTGAACTTATCCATGACCCGCGACTTCTGTGGTGTGCTCGATACGCTGAAAATGGCCCGGGATCTGCACCCAGGGGCAAGAAACAGCCTGGATGCTTTGTGTAAGCGTTATGGCATCGATAACAGTCATCGCGATTTGCACGGCGCTTTGCTGGATGCTGAGATTCTGGCGGATGTTTACCTGACCATGACCGGTGGTCAGACCGCGCTGGCATTGGCGGTTGAAGAAGAAAAAGAAGAGGAAGAAGTGGTGATCGATATCGGTGATATCGACCTGGATGCAGTTAATCAGCGTATCATCCGGGCCAGTGCTGAAGAGACTGCCGCGCATGAGAAAATGCTCGATCTGATCGATAAAAAAAGCGGCGGCGCCATCTGGCGCCGCTGATATATGCTCTGTGCTTTCCGGCTCTGAAATCTCAGAGCCAGTGGGTTACCGCGATATAGCCAACACCGGTCATCACAACGGTGTAAGGCAGAGCCATAACCACCATGCGACCATAAGACAGGCGGATCAGCGGAGCCAGGGCCGAGGTCAGCAGGAACAGGAATGCGGCCTGACCGTTAGGCGTGGCGACACTTGGCAGGTTGGTACCGGTGTTAATTGCGGTGGCCAGCAGGTCGAAGTGCTCACGGGTGATATCACCGGCCGTCAGGGCAGCTTTTACTTCCGAGATGTAGACGGTTGCCACGAAAACATTATCACTGATCATCGACAGTACGCCGTTGGCCAGGAAAAACACACCCGGCTGAGCAGCGGTTGATACGTTGTCAGTATTCAGAATCCAGGTGATGATCGGCGTGAACAGATGCTGGGCATGGATAACGCCGACGATTGAGAAAAACACCACCAGCAGTGCGGTGAAAGGCAGGGCTTCTTCAAAGGCTTTGCCCAGCTGATGTTCTTCGATAATACCGTTAAATGCGGTCAGTAATACGATTACCAGCAAACCAATCAGACCAACTTCCGCCAGATGCATAGCCAGACCAATCACCAGGAATATAGCGACCAGTCCCTGTACCCAGAGCTGAGCTACACGCTTCTGAGTCATGTGCTGCTTCTGTTCTTCATTGAAGTTTTCCAGAATGCTGCGTACATCGTCTGGTAATTTGGCGCCGTAACCGAACCAGCTCATTTTCTCCAGTAACAGACAGGTCAGCAGGCCAGCTACCAGTACAGGCATTGTGACCGGTGCCATCATGGTGAAGAATTCACCGAACTCCCAGCCGGCAACTTTGGCAATCAGCAGATTCTGCGGTTCGCCTACCAGCGTGCAGACACCGCCGAGTGCGGTACCGACGGCACCGTGCATCATCAGGCTGCGCAGAAACGCGCGGAAGCTTTCCAGATCGACACGATGCTGTTCTTTCAGCTCATCATCGTTGCCATGGTCGTGGTCGTTGTTGAAGTTCTTGCCGCTCGCGACTTTGTGATAAACGCTGTAAAAACCCACCGATACACTGATCAGAACAGCCGTTACGGTTAAAGCATCAAGGAACGCTGATAAAACCGCGGCAACGGCACAAAACAGAAAGGACAGTGCCATTTTAGAGCGGACACCAAGCAGAATCTTGGTGAATACAAACAGCAGCAGGTCCTTCATAAAGTAAATGCCCGCCACCATAAACATCAGCAGCAGAATGACCGGGAAGTTAGCCAGAGTCTCCTCATACACGATCTCAGGGCTTGCCATTCCGAGCAGGATAGACTCAATGGCGAGCAGGCCGCCGGGCTGTAACGGGTAGCATTTCAGTGCCATCGCCAGGGTGAAAATGAATTCTACGATCAGAATCCAGCCCGTGATGTAAGAACCCAGGGTGTAAAGAAAGACGATGTTCAGGGCCAGAAAGGCCAGGATCGTTTTTTTGTACCAGAGCGGGGCGTTGCCAAGAAAATTACTGACAAAAGCAGCTGACAGGGAGGACTGCATGGTGGGATTCCTTTTGATCAGGCCGAAGGGCTAAGCGCGTGGGCAATTTAATGGGTTTTCAATTATTTGCAACTCATCCTTGAAGGGAATCGTACATATTGAGCCGTTGAAACCAAAGCTGACCCCGTTTGTCTGAATTGCCAAGTGGGTTTTTGTGTACTCAGTATAGTTGAAGGGCAAGGCTTTGCGGAAAACGCTTCGCGCTTTGCTCTTATAGTCGTTAGAATCACACAGATCATAACAATGAATGACGCTAGTAATGGCTGATATATCGACAGGAAGTGAAATCACACAATTTGCCGCCTCCCTGAATCTGGTGAAGGCTGAAATTGCCAATGCATTGGATCAGGCCGCTGCGCAGCTTGATGTGTACTCGGAACATGGAAACGCCGATAACCTGCGTGCCTTTCTTGAAGAGGTGCAGCAGGTTCGGGGTACCTTCAAAATGCTGGACTTCCGGGCAGGCGAGCGTCTGTGCGAAGAACTGGCAGAAACCGGACGGGTAGTGCGCAACCAGAGTGTAGCCGAATCTACACTGGCTGCTTTTACTCAGGCCATTGTTTTTCTGAAGCGATATGTAGACTTTGTGGTCAGCGGCGACCCGGTGGCACCGAGTCTGTTGCTGCCGACGATTAATCTTGTCCGCAAAGAGCGCCACGAAAAGCCGCTGCCGGAAGCTTATTTCTTTCTGGTTAACCTGCGGCCCAAACTGGCCGTTCCGGCGGCAGAAGCCGGAGCTGCCAGTTTTCCCTATCGCCGCGCGCGTCAGCTATATCAGCTGGGGCTGATTGGTCTGATGCGGGGGAATGGGCGTCGCGGACCGTTGCAGGTAATGCTGCGGGCAGTGCGTCGTTTTGAGCGTGCCAGCCGTGGTGGAGCGGCCTGGTTGTTCTGGCATGTTGTCAGCGGTGCGCTTGATGCTTTATCGCAGGATTCATTTGAGATGACACCGCAGCGCCTGTTGCTGCTGGGCACCCTGGATCGTCAGGTGCGTAAAATTCAGGATACTGAAGGTAAGGCGTTTAACGAGAAACTGCCTGACTGGCTGCTGAAAGAATTTTTGTATCTGGTTGCTTTAGCTGAACCGGAAACGGATCTGCTGAGCCAGCTGCAGCAGGAATTCCATATTGACCGCAGCATCAAAGAAAAGCAGCTGGCTGTATCGCGGGCTAAATTATCCGGCCCTGATCAGTCAGCGCTGGAGTCATTGTCGGATGCTTTGCAGGAAGAACTGCAATCGGTAAAAGATCTGGCCGATCTGTTTGAACGTACGGACGTTAGTGAAGCTAACTTTGACGAGTTAGTTTCATCGCTGGCGCGTATTGGTGACACCCTGCAGATAGCCAACCTGGCTGAAGCGGCGGAGCGTACAGGTCATCTGTGTCAGCGTTTGCGTGCCGCGGGTCCGAAAGGTGTGCTGGCTGATATGGCCTTTATTGCCGATGAAATCATTCATATCGAACAGGCAATGCGGGCTCTGACGCATAAAGGGCTGGAAAAGGACTCTCTGGTTGACCCGGTCAGCCTCAGTGAAGCCAAGATTGCCGTATTGTCGGAATCTATGACCGCTCTGACCATGATCAAGCGCGCCATTGGAGCTTACCTTGATTCCAGTGGTGACAAGTTGCACGTACGTAATGTTGGGAAGAGCCTGATTGATGTGGCCGGCGCCATGATGTTTCTGGAAAAAGAGCCGGTATACAACATGCTGCTTGATCTGGATACCTTTGTAACCAAACAGGTTCTGGAAGAAGATCTGCCGCCGTCAGAAGCCAAAATGGAGGCTTTTGCTGACGCAATTACCGCCATTGAATACTTCCTTGACTCCCTTAATGGGCAGTCTGCCGGAGCGGAAGAAGCGTTGCAGCTGGCCAGAGAAAGTATTGCGCATCTGAGGAAATAACATGCTGCAGGGAAGCCTGACGGGCTTTACGCTCGTCTTTCTTTTGGTCGCGCTGGCGGTCATTGTTGTGCTGTGGTGGGGGCGTGATTGGTTCATTCAGTGGCTTAAGGGGACTGTTGGTCTGGTCCTGCTGGTCAGCAGCATTGTCGCCGTGTTTATGCTGGTTGATATCTGGAGTTACAAGCAGCTGCTCAAAGAAGAGCCGCTGGTCAGTGTCAGTGTTTATCAGCTGGATGATCAGGTGTTCGATCTGACTCTGGTCGATACTGATAACCATGAACGCCGGTTTAAAATTCTGGGTGATCAGTGGCAGCTGGATGTTCGCTTGCTGGTCTGGAATGGGCCTTTTGCTGCGCTGGGCGCGACACCTCTGTATCGCCTTGACCGTTTATCCGGACGCTACCTCTCTCTGGAACAGGAGCGTACAGCAGAGCGAAGTGTCTACAGTCTGGCTGAGTCACGCTGGTTTGATCTCTGGGATTCCCTGCGTCATCACAAACTCTGGCTGGATGCTCAGTTTGGCAGTGCGGTTTATATGCCATTGGTGAATGGCGCAGTTTATTCTGTGCAGTTGAGCCCCAAGGGGCTGATTGCGCGGCCACTGAATGACGTGGCGGAGCAGGCTCTGCAGGGTGAGTGGTAACAGTGTCTGAACCGCAGGCATAAAAAAAGCGACCATTCGGTCGCTTTTTTTATGCTGTCAGCAATTAAGCAGGGAAGAATTCGCCCAGCTTGGTTGCCAGCATCATGTCGCCTTCAACGCGCAGTTGACCAGACATGAAAGCCTGCATGCCGTCAGTCTCACCAGAAGCGATACCTGCGAAGGTTTCGGTGTTCATGATCAGAGTAACGTTAGCGTCATCGTTTGCACCTTCAGCAACAGCACAAGTGCCATCTTTAACGATCAGGTGATAGGTTTCGCCATCTTCGATGTTGAATTGGAAGATCAGGTCAACACCGGCAGCAGCCGCGGCGTTGAACTTGCTGTTCATGGTTTCGATGATTTCTGCAACAGATGCCATAACGGTTTCCTTATTATTGCTACAAAAGACAGGAGATCTGCTGATGGGTGATGCGCATATCAGCATCCTGTCAGGACTTTGTCTTGCGTCAGACCGCACAACTCTATGGGCTGGCAATGCGGGTGTCAACGAAAAATCATACGATTGTTTGAAACGCACAAAGTGCGCTTACTTGTACGCGCCTGCCATTCAGTTATGCTTGCGGACTATTTTAAATTCATTAAGGAACAAAGCGTGGAATTCCTGGCAGAGTACGGAGCTTTTCTGTTGAAGGCGGTCACCGTTGTGGTGGCCATTCTGGTGGTCGTTGGGGGCGTGGTTTCTATCGGCATGCGTAACCGCCGTTCAGAGGACGGCGAGCTGGTTGTGAAGAAGCTTAATGATGAGCTCGATAACCACAAAGAAGATCTTGAGTATGCGCTGTATTCGAAAGAAGAACTGAAGGCGCTGGAAAAAGACAAGAAGAAAGAAGAAAAAGCCAAAGAGAAGGCAGAAAAGAAACGCATTAAAGACGGCATTGAAAACACCGAAAAGCGCAAGCGCGTGTATGTACTCGACTTTGATGGGGATATCCAGGCCAGTCAGGTTGAGCTGCTGCGTCAGGAGATTACGGCTGTACTGACCATGGCGACCGGCGATGATGAGATCGTTGTTCGTCTGGAAAGTGGCGGTGGTATGGTACATACCTACGGCCTTGGAGCTTCGCAGCTCAAGCGTATCCGTGACCGCGGCATCCCGCTGACGGTCTGTGTCGATAAAGTCGCTGCCAGTGGTGGCTATATGATGGCATGTCTGGCTAACCGTATCATTGCTGCGCCCTTTGCCATTGTTGGTTCTATTGGTGTGGTCGCTCAGTTGCCTAACTTTAATCGTTTGCTGAAAAAGCACGATGTCGATTACGAGCTGTTCACCGCCGGTGAATACAAGCGTACGGTGACCATGTTTGGCCATAACTCAGCAAAAGCCAAAGATAAGTTCCAGTCTGACCTGGAAGATACCCACGAACTGTTCAAACAGCATGTGAAGCACAGCCGTCCACGTATCGATATCGAAGCCGTGGCTACCGGAGATATCTGGTATGGCCAGCAGGCCTTGGATCATCGTCTGATTGATGATGTCGGCACCAGCGATGATTATCTTGTGGCGGCCTGCGCTAATTCTGATGTTTACAGCGTGCGCTATGAATACAAAAAGTCGCTGCAGGAAAAGCTGGGACTGGCGGTACAGAAGGGTGCAGAGGGCGCCTTTACCCGCCTGCTGACCCTGCTGAATAAACAGCAGCAAAGCAAAGGCTGATACTGATAAAAAATAAGGAGTAACTATGACTTTTCTCGCATACCGGGTAGAAGAAACCGAACAGGGCATGAAGGCCGCCTGGCAGACTCTGAGCGATGACGATCTGCCCGCAGGGGATGTGCTGATTGACGTGGCTTACTCCTCGGTCAATTACAAAGACGCACTGTCCGCCAGTGGTAATAAAGGTGTGACCCGTGCTTACCCGCATACGCCGGGTATTGATGTTGCCGGCACTGTGCTGGCCAGTAACGACCCGCAGTTCAAAACCGGTGACGAAGTCGTCGTCTTCGGTTACGACCTGGGCATGAATACCGCCGGTGGTTTTGGCCAGCACGTTCGTGTGCCGGCCGGCTGGGTGCTGCATAAACCGCAGACACTGAACATGGCGGAAAGTATGGCCTGGGGTACTGCTGGTTTTACGGCCGCCCTGAGCCTGCAAAAGCTGGAGCGTGCCGGTATTCGCCCGGATGCAGGCCCTGTGGTCGTGACCGGTGCAACCGGTGGCGTGGGTTCGGTGGCGGTGGCGTTGCTCGCCGCTCAGGGGTATGAGGTTGTGGCGCTGTCAGGTAAGCCCGAGCAGGAAGCTTTTCTCAAAGGTTTGGGAGCAAGCCGGGTTATCGGTCGCGATGAGGTGTTGGCACTGAAGGGCAAGGCCATGGCCAAGCCTTTGTATCAGGCCGCCATTGATACCGTTGGTGGTGATCTGGTCTCTGCACTGATTCCGCAGATCCAGCCGGAAGGCGCGGTGACTACTTGTGGCATGATTGCAGGTGTCAAAATCGAAGCCAGTGTGTTTCCGTTTATTTTGCGCGGCGTCAGCCTGCTGGGTGTGGACTCGGTTGAAATCCCGCTGGCCGATAAGCAGGCGGTACTGAATAAGGTGGCTGCGGCCTGGCGTCTGCCGCAGCTCGAAGAGATGACCACCGAGATTGGTCGTGCAGAATTACCTGCGGTACTGGCAGCCATTTTGGCGGGCCAGGGCGTTGGTCGTTACCGGGTGAACCTGAAGCGCGATTGATTTTCTGTTAGCTGACAAGCCCCGCCATTCGGGGCTTTTTTGTGCCTGCGTTTTAGTGTTCAGTGTTCAGTGTTCAGTTTTTAGCTTTTCTTGCTGCCATTTTCTGGCAGTATGGCGTTTTTACCGGCCGGAAATTGTATGAGCCGTTCTCAACGTTTGCTCGATCTTATCCAGTTGCTGCGCAGCTACCGCTTTCCTGTGTCCGGAGCTGAGCTGGCGGAGCGGCTGGGCATCTCATTGCGTACTCTTTATCGCGATATCGCCACGCTGCAGCAGCAGGGGGCGAATATTGAGGGAGAAGCCGGAGTTGGCTATATGCTCAGGCCCGGTTTTATGTTGCCGCCGCTGATGTTCAGTGAAGAAGAGCTGGAAGCGCTGGTTCTGGGGATGCGCTGGGTCGCGGGCCGTACCGACAGACAGATGGCGGTTGCTGCCAGCAGTGCACTGAGCCGGATTGCAGCGGTATTGCCACAGGATTTACGCGATGCTCTGGACGCCAATGCGTTGCTGGTCGGGCCTGCGGCTGAGCGGATGGAAGACAGTGTCGATGTCGCCACCCTGCGTCAGGCTATCCGCAGCGGACATAAAGTGAATATCGATTATCGCGATCAGAACGGCCAGCAGTCGCAGCGGCTGATCTGGCCTTTTGCGCTGGGATATTTTGATCGTGTACGGGTGCTGGTTGCCTGGTGTGAAATGCGCGGGGATTTCCGCCATTTCCGTACCGACCGGGTTCTGGCGCTGACGCCACTGGAAGAGCGCTACCCGCGCCGGCGTCAGCAGTTGCTGGCGGAATGGCGCAGGGTCACCGGGGTGCCTGCACAGGCAATTCACACTGCTGACAAAAACTGACAGCAGGCTTTTATATTCTGTACGGACTGGGGCAGGAGCCCCGGATTATTTAACACCGCACAGGAATATCCTTATGTTAAACCCGAACCTTGTCATTCTTTACGTTAATGATGCCCGTCGCAGCACCGATTTTTACACCGGGCTGCTTGATTGTGTACCGGTTGAAGCCACGGAACATTTTGCTCTGTTTGCCCTGAACCCGGCATTTCGTTTCGGTGTCTGGTCACGCAGTGACGTACAGCCGAAAGTAAGCGGCACACAGTCTTCAGGAGGCGGAGAGATCGCCATTCCGGTGGCCGATGTTGCTCAGGTGGATGCACTGTATGCCGATTGGTCTGCGCGGCAGATTGCGGTGGCACAGGTGCCGGTCATGATGGAATTTGGTTATACCTTTACCGTGCTGGACCCGGATGGCCACCGTCTGCGCATCTATGCACCGTCAGGCGCGAACTGATTAACAGGCCCTAATCCCGGCGCAGTTTATCGCTGACAGCAATGGGATTGGGCAGACTGAACACCACGATGTAGCTTGAAATGACAAAGGTCAGAATGGCCGTTGCCTGAATCAGCAATGAGCCCTGTTCACTGAGCAGGGCACTTTGCACGGCGACAAAGCCGATCAGCAGCGAAAACTCACTGATCTGGCCGAGGCGCAGGCCAACGTCCCAGGCCAGCTCGTGTCGTTCGCTGAAACGCCCCAGCAACAGCCTGAAACTCACCGGTTTCAGCACCAGTACCAACAGGGCCAGCAGACTTGCCGGCAGGGCCACATCGGCCAGTAACTGCAGATTGAAGCGCGCGCCCAAAGCAAAGAAAAACATCACCAGAAAAAAATCCCGCAACGGCTTCAGACTGATAGCAATAAACTGCGCTATCGGACTGGTGGCAAGGGTAACGCCGGCGATAAAAGCACCAATTTCATGGGTCAGGCCAACCAGTTTGGCACCTTCTGCCACAGCCAGGCACCAGCCGATAGCCAGAATAAACAGGTATTCGTGGTAGCGGTCGAAACGCACTATCAATGGCAGCAGAACGCCTTTAACCAGAAGGTAGCAGGCGGCAGCAAGCAGAGGGAGTGCAACAAAGGGCTGCCAGACCGGCATGCTGCTGCCGCCTTCAAGCACGCCGAGCAGAATCAATACCAGAATGGCCAGCATGTCCTGAATCAGCAGCAGGCCGATCATCAGCTCGCCGATGTGCTTATGGTGCAGAACCGTGGTGGGCAGCAGTTTAAGGCCGATAATGGTGCTGGAAAACATCATCGCCAGACCGATGATGATGCTGTCCATGGTGCTGAACCCAAAGGCCTGAGTCAGGCCAAAGCCCGCTGCAAAAAACACCAGCGAACTGGCCAGCGCCACCAGCATCGCTTTACGCAACATCGCCAGCAGAGCAGATGGCTGCATATCCAAACCCAGCAGAAACAGCAGAAAAATAATGCCGATATCGGCCATGTCGGCCAGTTCATCCGGGTGTTCAATCCAGCCCATGCCAAAAGGACCAACGATGGCGCCGAGGGCAATATAAGCAATCAGTAATGGCTGGCGGGTAAACAGTGCGAAGGTTGCCAGGACCAGGGCGCCGGCAAAGACGAGAAAAAACGAAAAAACGATATCTTGTGGCATGAATAATCCCCGGGTTCAGCCATAAGGGTAAGGCAGGGGGCGGGGATGTGCCATGCCCCCGGCGCAGAATCTGACATTGTCAGCACTGCGCGGGTGCCGGAAAGAGCTAGCGGCGACGGAACAGCGGGCGCTGATCGTTAACGTCGTTCTGATAGCAGACGGTGAAGGTCGCGAACGCAGCCAGAGCGTCGTTCAGATCCTGATCGTCACGCAGTGCAAAGCTATTAAAACCACAGCGGTTCATAAAGAACAGCTGGTCGATCAGCACGTCACCGACAGAACGCAGTTCGCCTTTAAAGCCATGACGCTCACGCAGCAGGCGGGCGGTGCTGTAACCACGGCCGTCGCTGAATTTCGGGAAGTTCACAGCAATCAGCACAAACTGACGGCAATCATCGCCAATCAGGTCGGCGGTTTCATCGCTGTTCAGCAGCAGGCCGATTTTACCGGCCTGGGCCAGCGGCAGCAGGGCAGCAGCGTTTTCCTGCCAGCGCTTGAGGCTGATGATGCCATAGTCAGCGATGATGGCATCGTCTTCGATCAGGTGCCATTCGTCGTTGCTGACGAGCTGGCCTTGTTTAATGAGCTGGGCCATAGATCGCCTCCTTGAATGGGTCATGACCGATACGACGGTAGGTTTCGAGGAAGGTTTCACCTTCGCTGCGCTTGGCGACATAGAAGTCGAGAATCTTGGCGATGATGTCCGGCATCTGATCGCGGGCGAAAGATGGCCCAAGGATCTTGCCCAGTGACGTATTCTCGCCAGCGTTACCACCGAGAGAGATCTGATAGAACTCTTCGCCTTTCTTATCGACACCCAGTACGCCGATATTACCAACGTGGTGGTGACCACAGGCGTTCATACAACCGGAAATGTTCAGGTCGATTTCACCCAGATCGTGCAGATAATCCAGATCATCGAAGCGCAGCTGAATGGCTTCGGCAACCGGTATGGACTTGGCGTTGGCCAGGGCACAGAAATCGCCACCCGGGCAGCAGATCATATCGGTCAGCAGACCCAGAGTCGGCGTGGCCAGACCCAGTGCTTTCGCTTCCTGCCACAGGGCAAACAGTTCGCTCTGTTCGACATCGGCCAGTACCAGATTCTGCTGGTGCGTAGAGCGGATTTCACCAAAGCTGTATTTGTCGGCGAGCATGGCGATCTGATCCATCTGCTCTGCAGTCACATCACCCGGAGGCGTGCCTTTCTGCTTCAGCGTCAGGGTCACGATGGCATAACCGGCCTGCTTGTGGGCGCGCACGTTGCGCTGCAGCCAGCGGGCAAAGGCGGCATTTTCAGCGCGGGCTGACGTCAGCTCGGCGGGTCCATCGCTCAGCGCTTTGTAGGCCGGGTCGGTGAAGTGTTTCTTCACGCGTTCCAGTTCGGCAGCAGTCAGTTTGCTGTCACCGTTTTTAATGCGTTCCCACTCGGCTTCAACCAGCTCAGCCATACGCTCAACACCCAGTGCTTTCACCAGAATCTTGATACGGGCTTTGTACTTGTTATCACGGCGACCAAACTGGTTGTACACACGGATAACAGCATCGAGATAGGTCAGCAGGTCTTCTTCTGGCAGGAAGCTGCGGATTTCTTCACCCACGATCGGCGTACGGCCGAGACCACCACCAACCAGAATGCGATAGCCGATCTGGCCTTCGGCATTGCGGATAATGTTCACGCCAATGTCGTGCACCTGAATGGCAGCGCGGTCAGCACCGGGCACCGCGTTCACGGCAATTTTGAATTTACGCGGCAGGAAGGCGAATTCCGGGTGGAAGGTCGACCACTGACGGATGATTTCGCAGTACGGACGCGGATCAACGGTTTCTTCCGCAATGACCCCGGCATATTCGTCGGTGGTGGTGTTACGGATACAGTTACCACTGGTCTGCACGGCGTGCATCTGAACTTCAGCCAGATCGGCCAGAATCTGTGGGCACTGCTCCAGTTTCGGCCAGTTGAACTGTACGTTCTGACGGGTCGAGAAGTGGGCATAGCCTTTATCATATTCACGTGCGACACGCGCCAGGGCACGCATCTGAGCAGAGTTCATCTGACCGTAAGGCACAGCAACCCGCAGCATAGGCGCGTAGCGCTGCACGTAAATGCCATTTTGCAGACGCAGTGGCAGGAACTCGTCATCGGCGATCTTGCCGGCGAGATAGCGCTCCATTTGCCCCTTAAACTGGGCGACGCGCTCATTCAGCAATTGCTGATCGTACTCATCGTATACGTACATAAAAAACCGGTTGCTAACCTGTGGTTATTAGAAAAGTCGTTATGGCGGCGAACGATAGCAGAGCTTGTATATTCTTAAAATTAATATTTATCTATATACAAATAACCGTTTGATCTAGCAGCGATCAGCTGGCTGCGGCATTCCGGCGCCATATTTTTCAGCGCGCTATCAGTGGCTGACACTGCCGCCGCGGGCATTGCCCAGTGCCTGCTCCAGGGCCTGCGGCAGATCGGTAAAGACACCGTCGACACCGGCCTGCAGCAGGCGCTGGGCGGTGTCCGCATCATTCACGGTAAACACCAGCATATGGTAGCCCGCTTCACGGATGGCTCTCACCTGTGCGGCATCGAAAAATTCTTTGGCGAAATGCAGTCCGGCGCAGTCGGCTTCTTCCAGGCGATGCTGCCAGTCGGCCGGAATGGCTTCGACGTTCAGCGCGCGGGTGATGTGGGGCATATGCCGGCGTGCAGATTGCAGTGCGTGGATACTGAAGCTGCTGAGCAACAGTGGCTGCTCAAAGTGAACCTGCTGTAAGGCTTTATGAATGGCCCAGACGGTTTCCGGTTCGCGTCCGATGGTCGGTTTGATCTCGAGGTTGAGTCCCAGCTCCAGATGATTAGCCAGCACCAGTAATTCCGACAGAGTCAGGATCTGTTCGCCACGATACTGCTCAGCAAACCAGCTACCGACATCGAGCTGCTTCAGCTCAGCCAGACGCTTCTGAATCACCAGTCCGTCACCGTCCGAGCAGCGCTTAAGATCGGCGTCGTGGTGAATAACGGCAATGCCGTCGGCAGAAATGGTGACATCAACCTCGGCCCAGCGTGCTCCCTGGCGGGCCGCCAGCTCAATGGCTGCGCGGGTATTTTCCGGCGCATGGCCGCTGGCACCGCGATGGGCAATAACCGGGCTTATCTCTTCGTAGGCATCAGGGCTGGAAAAAGGAATCATGGTAGGCATGGCTGGACTCGGTGTGATTGATCCGGAGTTGATGATCGTTAAATAGAAATATGAGCCCAGCGGCGGGAGCGCCAGATCAGGCCATAAATCAGCGACAACGTAATACGTTGGCCGCCCTGAAGCAACCAGATTCCCAACAGACCGAAGCCCGCGACAGGCCCTGCCAGGAAGGCCAGCGGCAGCAGTATGCCCCATTGCATCAGCAGGTTAATGTGCATCACCTGACGGCTGGCGCCAGCGCCCAGCAGTGCCTGGGTCAGCACCATGGCGGTGACCTCAAATACGATATTGATGCCGGTAATGCGCAGTGGCCAGAGTCCCAGCTCAATCAGGTGCTGCTCCGGAGTAAACAAACGCAGTACCAGTTCGGGGAATAGCCACAACGGCAGACCGAGCAGAGCCATCATCAGCATGGCAACGCGCACCACTTCCCAGCCCCAGCGGTAAGCGTCATCGCGGTCACCACGTCCCAGCGCATGACCAACCAGACTGGTGGAAGCAATGCCGAGCCCCACGGCTGGCAGAATCAGCAGCAGTGCGAGGCTGATCAGAATATGGCCGATGGCCTGCTCCTGGGTGCCGACCTGGCCGATGATCCAGAACAGCACACTGACACCAAGGGCGAACAGTGTTTGCTGGGTCGAGTTGGGCAGGGCAAGGCGCATCACGCTCAGAATGGTGCCGCGGCGGGTGCGGTTATGGCCATGGAAGCGCTGACGGTGGCGGGTAAAGGTCTGCCAGAAATACAGCGCACAACCAAAGAACAGGGCGATGGTGGTGCCGATGCCGGAACCGACGGCGCCCAGTCCCTGCAAGCTGCCAATACCAAAAATCAGCAGATAGCTGACGCCGACGTTCACCAGATGCATCACCAGCAGTGTCTGCAGATAGGTTTTGCCTTCTCCTATGCCGTTCCAGAAACCACGGAAGACAAAGTTCATGCCGACTGCCACGGTTGCCAGTGTGCGCCACTCAAAATAAGGCACTGCAATATCAAGGACTTGCTGATCGGAATTAAAGAGCGGAATCAGGTAGGGCGCGATCAGAACAAACAGCAGCGTAAGCGGCAGGCTGATGGCGAGGGCGAGGATAAGACCGGCGATTAAGGGTTCGAACAGGCGCTCATGTTCACCGGCGCCGAAGCGTCTGGCGACCAGGGCCTGCACGCCGGCAGATAAACCCATCACCATCGACACGGTAATAAAGGTGGCATAACCGCCGACACCAACACCGGCGAGAGCGGCATCGCCGAGGCGCCCGACCATGGCCGCATCGACCAGATTGATCAGGCTCTGTGACAGCATGCCGCCGATAATCGGCACGCCGATGGTGAGGATGCGCAGCAGCCGCTGCGGTTCAATCCGCAGCAGGCTGCTTAACGGCTGCAGCCAGTTCACAACTCAGCGGTCGTAGCTGAGGTTGGGGGCCAGCCAGCGCTCCATCTGCTCCAGATCCATTCCTTTACGGGCGGCAATATCCGTTACCTGATCTTTATCGATCTTGCCCAGGCCGAAGTATTTGGCATCCGGATGTGAGAAATACCAGCCGCTGACGGAGGCTGCCGGGGTCATGGCGAAGTTTTCGGTCAGGCTGACGCCGGTATTGGCTTCGGCATTGAGCAGGCGGAACAGGGTGGCTTTTTCGGTATGATCCGGGCAGGCCGGGTAACCCGGTGCCGGACGGGTACCTTTGTAGTTTTCTTTGATCAGCTCTTCATTGCTCAGCTGTTCATCACTGGCGTAGCCCCACAACTCCTTACGCACAATTTCATGCAGGCGCTCGGCAAAGGCTTCGGCCAGACGGTCGGCCAGTGCCTTGATCAGAATGCTGTTGTAATCATCGTGTGCTGCGTCGTAATCGTTGGCCAGTTTTTCGGCTTCGATACCGGCGGTGACCACGAAAGCGCCCATGTAGTCGTCGACACTGCCTTCCGGCGCCACAAAGTCAGCCAGCGAGTAGTTAGGCTGGTCGTTGGGCTTATCGGTCTGCTGACGCAGCTGATGCAGAACCGCCAGCTCAGCGCTGCGGTCTTCATTAAATACCGCAATATCGTCCGCACCGCGGCGCTGCGCCGGCCACAGGCCAACCACGCCACGGGCATTGAAGAGTTTTTCATCGATGATGCGCGCCAGCATTGCCTGGGCATCTTTGAACAGGGCCGTGGCCGCTTCGCCGACCACTTCATCTTCCAGAATGCGCGGGTATTTGCCGGCCAGTTCCCAGGACATAAAGAACGGTGTCCAGTCGATGTATTTGGCCAGATCGGCAATATCGAAGTCTTCGTAAACGGTGATGCCCAGCTTGTTAGGCTTGGGTGGCTGGTAGTTATCCCAGTCGCCCTGATAAGCGTTGGCGCAGGCCTGTTCGTAAGTCAGGAGGGCCTTGGCTTTACGGTTGGCATTGCGGATACGCACGGCTTCGTATTCGTCGCGGCGTTCGGCAATAAACTCGGCTTTGGCGGCCGGAGTCACCAGCTTCTGCGCTACGCCAACGGCGCGGGACGCATCGGCAACATAAACGGCGATGTCGTTTTTGTACTGCGGCTCAATTTTTACCGCGGTGTGCGCCTTGGACGTTGTGGCACCACCAATCATCAGTGGCAGATGGAAGTCGAGACGCTGCATCTCGCGCGCCACGTGCACCATTTCATCCAGCGACGGGGTAATCAGACCCGATAAACCGATGATGTCGACGTTCTCTTCTTTGGCAACCTTCAGAATCTTCTCCGCAGGCACCATCACGCCGAGGTCGATCACCTCGAAGTTATTACACTGCAGTACCACGCCAACGATGTTCTTACCGATGTCGTGCACGTCGCCTTTGACGGTGGCCATCAGGATCTTGCCCTGGGTTTCCGACTTGCCGTTTTTCTCGGCTTCGATAAAGGGCAGCAGATAGGCTACAGCCTGCTTCATAACGCGGGCGCTTTTTACCACCTGCGGCAGGAACATTTTGCCCGAGCCGAACAGGTCGCCGACCACGTTCATGCCGTCCATCAGCGGACCTTCGATCACTTCGATCGGACGCGCGAAGCCTTTGCGGGCTTCTTCTGTGTCTTCTTCAACGTAAGCGTTGATGCCTTTTACCAGGGCGTGGGTCAGGCGCTCACGGACCGGCAGGGTACGCCACTCTTCCGTTTCTTTTTCCTGCACACTGCCGTCGCCACGGTATTTCTCGGCGATTTCCAGCATGCGATCGGTACCGTCGGCGCGGCGGTTGAGAATCACATCTTCAACGCGCTCTTTCAGTTCCGCCGGCAGGTCGTCGTATACCGCCAGCTGACCGGCGTTGACGATACCCATGCTCATGCCGTTCTGAATGGCGTGATAGAGGAACACGGAGTGAATGGCTTCACGTACCGGCTCGTTACCGCGGAAAGAGAACGATACGTTGGAGACGCCACCCGAGATCTTGGCGTGGGGCAGGTTCTCGGTGATGTACTTACAGCTGTTGATGAAATCAACGGCGTAGTTGTTGTGCTCTTCGATGCCGGTGGCAACGGCAAAGATGTTCGGGTCGAAGATGATGTCTTCCGGCGGGAAGCCGACTTTATCAACCAGCACGCGGTAAGAACGCTCACAGATTTCGTTTTTGCGCGCTTCGGTATCGGCCTGGCCGTTTTCGTCAAAGGCCATTACCACCACGGCGGCGCCATAGCGCAGGCAGCGCTTGGCTTTGGCGATAAATTCTTCTTCGCCTTCTTTCAGGCTGATGGAGTTCACCACCGCCTTGCCCTGAATGCACTTCAGGCCGGCTTCGATGATTTCCCACTTGGAGGAGTCGACCATTATCGGTACGCGGGCAATATCCGGCTCGGAGGCGATCAGGTTGAGGTAGCGCACCATGGCCGCCTGGGAGTCGAGCATCCCTTCGTCCATGTTGATGTCGATGATCTGGGCGCCGTTCTCGACCTGCTGGCGGGCGATCTCCAGTGCTTCGTCATAGTTTTCTTCGATAATCAGGCGCTTGAACTTAGCCGAGCCGGTGACGTTGGCGCGCTCGCCGACGTTCACAAACAGGCTGTCTTCGTCAAAGTTGAACGGTTCCAGACCGGCCAGACGACAGGCGGGTTTGATGTCCGGCAGGGCGCGAGGCGCGTGTTTGGCCACCGCTTCGGCAACGGCTTTGATGTGCGCAGGGGTCGTGCCGCAGCAGCCGCCGACAATGTTCAGGAAGCCGGAGGCGGCAAATTCTTCGACGATCACGGCCATTTCGGCAGCGGACTGGTCGTATTCACCAAACTCGTTCGGCAGACCGGCATTCGGGTGGGCCGAAACAAAGGTGCTGACTTTTTTCGACAGCTCTTCAACGTGTGGACGCAGTTCTTCGGCGCCCAGTGCGCAGTTCAGGCCGACCGACAGCGGACGGGCGTGGGCAACCGAGTTCCAGAAGGCCTCTGCGGTCTGGCCCGACAGGGTGCGGCCGGAAGCGTCGGTGATGGTGCCGGAAATCATAATCGGCAGTTCTTCGCCACGCTGTTCGAACACTTCCTGCGCGGCGTAAATCGCAGCCTTGGCGTTCAGGGTATCGAAGATGGTTTCAATCAGAATGATATCGGCGCCACCGTCCATCAGACCGTGGGTGGCTTCCACATATTCTTCCACCAGCTGATCAAAGCTGATGGCGCGGTAGCCTGGGTCGTTTACATCCGGGGAAATCGACGCGGTTTTACTGGTCGGCCCAAGCACGCCGGCAACGTAGCGCGGTATACCGGTGTCACGCTCAACTTCGTCGGCCACGCGGCGGGCGAGAGCAGCCGCTTCGCGGTTCAGCTCCGGTACCAGATCTTCCATCTGATAATCGGCCTGGGAGACGCGGGTAGAGTTGAAGGTGTTGGTTTCAACGATGTCGGCGCCGGCCAGATAATACTGTTTGTGAATACCGGCAATGATGTCCGGCTGAGTCAGTACCAGCAGGTCGTTGTTGCCTTTGACATCCTGGCTGATGTCGGCAAAACGGCTGCCACGGTAATCTTTTTCTTCCAGCATGTGCGACTGAATCAGTGTGCCCATGCCGCCGTCCAGAATATGGATACGCTGCTTCAGGTTGTCTTTCAGGCGGGCGATACGCTGTTGACGAATGGCCGTAAGGGAAGAGGTAGTCTGACTCATAAATCTCTGATGTCTTAAACCGGAAAAATGGCGCCGGATTGTACCAGAGGTGGAAACACTTGTCTTATCCAACCATTTTGCTGGGGTATTTCGCCGCGCAGCGCCATTCGTTACAATGGCGACACTTGATAGAGGTAAAGACTATGACAACCTATGTAACCATCACCCCGGATGCGGAAGACTATCTGGCACAGTTGCTGGAAAAGCAGAATGTCGAGGGGATGGCTGTTCGTGTTTTTATTACTCAGCCCGGCACCAAATACGCTGAAACCTGCCTGGCCTACTGCCGTCCGGAAGAAGTTCATGCCTCAGACCAGTTGCAGGCAATGGACAAGCTGCGGGTGTTTGTTGAGGCAATGAGCATTCCTTATCTGGAAGAATCCATCATCGATTTTGCCAAGGACCGCATGGGTGGTCAGCTGACCATCAAAGCTCCGAATGCCAAAATGCCAAAGGTTACCGCCGACAGCCCGGTGGAAGAGCGCATCAACTATTTGCTGTATACCGAAATCAATCCTGGTCTGGCAGCACATGGTGGCGATGTCAGTCTGGTTGAACTGACCGAAGATGGCGTGGCTGTGCTGAAATTCGGCGGCGGCTGTCAGGGATGCAGTGCGGTGGATATGACTCTGAAAGATGGTGTCGAAGCGTCGCTGATTGCCAAGATCCCGGAAGTAAAAGCGGTACGTGACGTGACGGATCATACTCAGGCCGATAATGCTTATTTCAAATAAGGCATAAGCACGTTGTCTGAAACAAAAAAGCCAGCAGATTGCTGGCTTTTTTGTTCCTGATTGAACCGTCAGAGAAAAGAATCGATGGTTGCGCCTATGCGGTAGTTTTCACTGCCGTCTTCTTCGATCCGGCAAACCGTTACCTGAGCTTCCAGTGGGGTGGTGTAGCCTCCGCCACTGGATACCGTCAGGCGGCCACTCATGCCCATGGGGATGGCCTCAAAGTGCTGCAGCTGTACGCCACTGCTGCTGAGGTCCAGACAGGTCAGGTCGTAGCTGCTGCCATCGTTGAGCGTCAGGGTCGCCGGAGCGGATACCTGCATGCGGATAAAATTCCGTTTTTCTTGGTAGTTTCTCGCCAGACTGGACATGGTTTTTCTCCTTATTAGAGTCTTTCCGATGCTATCGTGGTGACTAATTTTTGTACATTGAGAAAAATTCAGCATTCCCCGTGCCATAAGCGCCTTCAGCTAATAATTTAATCCCACTAAAAGACTGCTTTAAGAGTCATTGTTCAGTGCTTAAATCAGGAACCTGACTGTGCGGAGAGTTTTTTGCCCGGCGGCTTAATTTTAGGGATTGCAAGGGGGGGCAGATGACGTTAGTGTTCGCCCCAATTGAGCGTATGCCGGGAGTTACTGATGGCCGCGAGTGTGCTGGTCATTGACGATGATTCGACTGTCCGCGATAGCATGGTTGCCTTTCTGGATGACTATGATTATCAGGTGCTGTCTGCCGCCTGTGGCCGCGAGGCTTTACAGCTGCTGGCCGAGCGCAGCGTGGATGCTGTTGTCTGTGACCTCAAGATGCCAGGCCTGAACGGCATTGAGCTGCTTGAAAAGCTGAAACAGCAACAGCCTTTGTTGCCGGTGATTGTCGTCTCTGGCGCCGGGGTGATGGATGATGTGGTGAAGGCTTTGCGCTTGGGAGCTGACGATTATCTGGTGAAGCCCATCCTGGATATGGAAGTGCTGCATCACTCGCTGAAAAAGTCCCTGCAACGTGCACAGCTTGAGGCAGATAATAATGCCTACCGCGAGCATCTTGAAAAAACCAATACCGAGCTTAAACGTGGCCTTGATGAGCTGCGTAATGATCAGCTTGCCGGCCGTCAGGCGCAGTTGCGCATGTTGCCCGAGCCGGTATTACTCGACGGCATCCGCTGCGACCATAAAATCATCCCTTCACTGATGCTCAGCGGCGACTTCCTCGACTATTTCGAACTGGACGATAAACGTCTGGTGTTTTACATCGCTGATGTGTCCGGCCATGGTGCATCTTCTGCATTCGTGACGGTGTTGCTGAAAAACCTGACTTACCGCCTGCGCCGCAACCTGCAGCGTGGCTCCAGTGATGATCTGCTGCATCCGTCGCAGGTATTGTCCCGTATCAATTCAGAACTGCTGGCCTCTGAGCTGGAAAAGCACCTGACTATGTTTTACGGCGTGATTGATACCGCAACCCTGATGCTGGAATACAGCGTTGGCGGCCATTTTCCAATGCCGGTGCTGCTGCATGGCGATTCGGCTGAATATCTGACCGGGCGTGGTATGCCGGTGGGCATGTTCCGTGAAGCTGAATATCAGAATTATCAGCTGCAACTGCCGGAACCCTTCAGTCTGTTGTTGTTTTCGGATGGAATACTGGAAATCATGGCGGAACCGACCTTGAATGATAAAGAAGCCTTATTATTAAAGGTGGCGGCAAAAAGTCGCGGTAACCTTGAGCAGATCTGTGGGCAGCTGGGTATTGACGACCTCCCTGAGGTTCCGGATGACATCGCGATGGTTGCTATTGGCCGGGGTGTGTTATGACATCAGGTAAAGTGCAGGTAGCCTTTTGCAAAGGCATTCATGTGATCCGACTCATCGGTGATGTTCGTCTTAACCTGTGCTCTGCACTGGAGCACTACCTTGATGACATCCTGAACCATCCGGATTTTGATAACGTCATCGTTGATCTGTCACTGGCGGAAGGTGTCGACAGCACAACACTGGGTCAGATTGCCAAAATATCCATCATCTGCCGCGAACGTTTTGGCATTACTCCAACGATCTCCAGTCCTAATCCGGGCATTACCCGGATTCTGCTCAGCATGGGCTTTGACCAGGTTTTCCATATTATTAACGAACCGTTCTCGGATGAGGCCGATTTTCGCGAATGGGCAGCGGATGCTGTCGATGAAGATAAGGCACGCGAACAGGTTATTTCTGCTCATCGGGTTCTGATGAGCCTCAATGATAAAAATAAAGATGCATTCCGGGAGTTGGTTGATTCGCTTGAATCTGACCGTTTCCACTCTTAACAGCTGAAATTCATCCTGCGAACCCAAGGGGGCTAAGTGGTCATCCAGAAGGCGGCCGTAATCGGCGGTGGCAGCTTTGGCACAGTAGTGGCCAATATTCTTGCCGACAATCAAATACACACCGTGCAGTGGATGCGCAACGATGACGTTGCCCGCAGCATCAATGAACAGCACACCAATCCACAGTACCTGCCGGATGTCAGTCTGAATCCGTCACTGACGGCGACCACTGATCTGCTTGAGGCGATTCGCGGAGCGGAGGTGATTTTTGTTTCTGTGCCGAGCAAATCGGTACGTGAAGTAGTGTCATCATTTGCAGCTGAACTGACACCGGATCAGGCGCTGGTCAGCACCACCAAAGGTATTGAACCGGACGGTTTCCTGTTGATGAGCCAGGTACTGGCGGAGATTTGTCCGGACAATCCGGTTGGTGTCCTCAGTGGCCCTAATCTGGCCAAAGAGATTGCCAAACGCGAGTTGGCGGCAACTGTTATTGCCAGTGAAAACAGTGACTTACGACGCAATATTCAGGAAGCGCTGAGCTGTCCTTACTTCCGTGTGTACGCATCCAACGACCTGTATGGGGTTGAGCTGAGCGGGGCGCTGAAGAATATCTACGCCATTGTGTCCGGTTTCGTCGCCGCTCTTGGCATGGGTGAAAACACCCGCAGTATGATTATTACCCGCTCGCTGGCCGAGATGAGCCGCTTTGCCGTAGCGCTGGGGGCCAACCCGCTGACATTCCTCGGCCTGGCAGGTGTGGGTGATCTGGTGGTGACCTGTACATCACCGCTGAGCCGCAATTACCGGGTTGGCTACGCCATTGGGCAGGGTAAAAGTCTGGCTGAGGCCGTGGACGAACTGGGCGAAGTGGCTGAAGGTGTTAATACCTTGCGTTATGTCAGGGCAAAAGCGCAGGAATTGAGTATTTATATGCCCCTGGTGATGGGCGCTTATGAGGTATTGTTCAATGCGGCCGATCCCCGGGTGGTTGCGCAGGGTCTGATGACCGGCGAGCATGCCTCTGATGTGGAGTTTGCCTTACCCCGCTGTGAAATATAACGCGGACAGGGTTGTCAGTATGGTTGCGCAATTTTATTCATGAGGTCAGAAATGAACGATTTTAAAGAAAATGTCACATCCGATGCGTTCTGGTTAAAAACGCTCTATATCATCGGATTTTTCATCGTTTACCGTGTGCTGGATCTGGTTTTGCTGCTGATTACTCTGGTGCAGTGGGTGTTCCGTCTGGTATCCGGCGAGCCGAATGCGTCGCTGACGGAGTTTGGCCAGGCACTGGGAGAGTATGTGAAGCAGATTATTCACTACCTGACTGGCGCCAGCGATGAAAAGCCTTTTCCGTTTCAGGACTGGCCTAACAGTAAAGAGAAGGCTTCTGCCGAGTGAAAATCTGTATTGTTCGTCATGGTTCTGCAGTCAGTGGGGCTGTTCAGGATCAGAATCGCGGCCTGACTGACAGGGGTGCCGGTCAGGCCGCAGGTGCCGGCCGCTGGCTGGCACAACAAACCTTTAACAATCCCCGCATTCTTGCCAGCCCTTTTCTGCGTGCACAGCAAACGGCACAGGCCATTGCCGGGAGTCTGGGATTGGCGGTTGAAACCATGCCGCATCTGGTGCCGGACGGTGATGTTCAGCAGTTGCTGAATGATCTTTCCGCCCAGGAGCAGGATCTGATTCTGGTGTCGCATTTACCCCTGGTCGGTCATCTGGCTGCCATGCTGGTTGATGGCGAGCTGTATGATCAGCCCTGGTCGCCGGCTGAATGCTGGATTCTGCAGGGGGATCTTGCTGCCGCCGCTTGTATGAGTGTCGATGCTGTCTGGTACCCGGTGCTCGACGGACTGTGAAATGTATTGTGGCCGTTAAGCTCCGATAACGGCCGGATTCCCCCTTGTGTTGTTTCCCGCATGGTTATAGCGTTGCGTTTTTTTATTGCGCGCGTTTATGAAAGATATTCTCCATTTTTCTCATGCCAATGGTTTTCCGGCTGGCACCTATCGGGTGTTATTCGAAGCGCTGTCGGCCCATTACGATGTACGCAGCATCGATCGAATCGGACACAATCCGGATTACCCGGTCACCGATAACTGGCGCCATCTGGAAGCCGAGCTGATCCACTATTTTGAGCATCATTACAGGCAACCTGTGATTGCCGTGGGGCACTCGCTCGGAGGGCTGCTGAGTCTGATGGTGGCAGTAAAGCGTCCTGATCTGGTAAAAGCCCTGATCATGCTGGACTCTCCGGCATTGTCACCGCTGGAGGCCAATGGCCTGCGACTGGTTAAACGCCTGGGACTGGTTGATAAAGTCACACCGGCCGGACGAACAGAAGGGCGGCGCAGTGAGTGGGCTTCGCAAGAGGATGCCATTGAGTACTTCCGCGGCAAGTCGTTGTTGCGCTATTTCGATGAGCGTTGCCTGAAGGATTATGTGCAAAGCGGAACTGAGCCGACAGCGAATGGCGTCGTTCTGCGTTTTGATCCGGATATTGAAATGAAGATTTACCGCACGGTGCCGCATAACCTGCGTATCCGTTCCGGACTTCAGGTTCCTGGCGCTGCGCTCGGCGGTGAGCACAGCAAAGTATTCCGCCGTCTTAACGGCGCTTACATGCAAAGCCGCCTCGGTATGAAAGTGCGCTGGCTACCGGGCAGTCATATGTTTCCACTGGAGCGTCCGGAGCGGACGGCGGCGGTGATTCATCAGTTATTAGGAGAGTTGCTGGCATGACATCCATTGAATGGCGGTGCCGCTTTGGTACTTTACGTGGATTGCAGTGGGGGGAGCAGGTAAAGCCTAAAGTGCTGGCTTTGCATGGCTGGCTGGATAATGCCGCAACCTTTTCGCGGCTGGCGCCACTGCTGCGGGACGTCTGTGTTCTTGCCCCGGATTTACCGGGACACGGCCATTCCGACTGGCTGGGCGAAGGTGCCGATTATGCCATCTGGTCTTCGCTGGAAGCTTTATACGATCTGCTGTTGTCCGTGGATGAGCCTGTACACCTGCTGGGGCATTCAATGGGCTCGGCAGCGGGCATGCTGCTGGCTGGTGCTTCTCCTGACAGGATCGCTTCTTATGTTGCTCTGGACGCGCTGGGGCCGCTGACTACGCCGCCAGCTCAGGCGCCGGAACAGCTGGCTAAAGCCATTATGGCGCCGGTAAAAACCACAACGCTGAAGGTGCATGCCGGTGCTGAGGACGCATTGGCCGCCAGAGTGCGGCAGAACCCGGAGTTGAGTCCGGAGTGCATCTGGCCGGTGGTCGAGCGTAACCTGCAATCACTGGACGGCGGTGTCGGCTGGCGTACCGATGGGCGCCTGCGGGCGATCTCAAAGGTGCGCCTGACCGAACCGCAGATCGAAGCTTTTATGGCTGCGATGAATATGCCTGCTCTGGTGTTGCGTGCCGAACAGGGGCTGATTCCGCGTGCGATGTTTGATCTGCGTATTAAGCACCTGTCACGGGCCACACTGGAAGAATTTCCGGGACACCATCATTTCCATCTGGAGGAATCCACGGTGACCGCTCTGGCAGCCCGGATTAACCGTTTCTGGCAGGATCTGGCATGAAGAGAATTCAGGGGCTGTGGTTTCTGACCTTACTGGGTGGATTTATCAGCTGCCTGGCGCTGGGCTGGTTGGTGCAGGCCAAGCAGAATTACAGCTATGGCTTCTGGTATGACTGGTACAGCATCGGCGCCCATATTGAGCGCTTCGGCCCGAAAAACCGCTATATCGCCGGACTGGAGCTTCTGGACAAAGAAGAGCATGTACGTCTGTTTGATGACATCAGTATTGCGGTACACCGGCATGGTGAGGGGCTGGCGGACATTCAGTTTGAGCATAATGGTCAGGCCGTGGGTCTGCTGCACCGGGCGGAAATAATTCATCTGCAGGATGTGGCCAACCTGATTGATGTGCTGTACAGCGCATCGCTGCTGATTGCTTTTATCACATTATTGATGCTGGCTGGCTTGCTATGGCGGGGTACCGCACCGCTTTGGAAGCAGCAGCTGTTCTGGCTGCTGGGTACTTTGCTGATGGCCGGGGCTGTAGTGCTGATTGTTGGCCCCAAAGAGGTTTTCTATCAGCTGCATGTGTGGATTTTTCCCGATAATCATCAGTGGTTTTTTTATTATCAGGATTCGTTGATGAGCACACTGATGAAAGCGCCTGTGCTGTTTGGCGGCATTGCTCTGGCGATTATTGCCGGCGGGGTGCTGTTTTTTGCACTGTTTGTGTTATTGCTGCGCTGGCTTCTGAGGCTTCGCTCAGGGGTTGTACCTGCCTGAGCGGAGTTGCTGATAAGGTCCGGCGTCAGAACGGCGTTGGGCAAACAATCTGCAACGCTTCGCCGCTGCCGGGGTGGGTGAAATCCAGCTCACGGGCGTGCAGCATCATACGCGGCTGCTCTTTGGCACTTTCACCGGCGTAGAACACGTCGCCGACAATCGGATGGCCCAGATTCAGCATATGCAGGCGCAGCTGATGGGAGCGTCCGGTTTTCGGATACATTTCCACCCGGGTTGTTTCTTCATTCTGTGCCAGTCGTTTCCAGCGGGTCAGGGCATAGCGGCCATTAACGTGGCTGATTTTCTGCAGTGGCCGGTTGGGCCAGTCCACGCAAATCGGCAGGTTTACGCAGCCCCAGTTGCCTTTAAGCTGGCCGATCACCAGGCTTTCGTACACTTTGCGGGTTTTCTGCTTTTCGAACTGTTGCTGCACATGGGTAAGCGCGGCCTTATGGCGGGCGAAAACAATAATCCCTGATGTATCGCGGTCGAGGCGGTGGATCACATGCAGTTCGCCGAATTGCTCAGCCAGCAGAGAGAAGGCCGATTCGGGTATGTAGCGTCCGGGGACGCTCAGCAGACCGGCGGGCTTGTTCAGAATGATGATGTCGTCATCGGCCAGAATGATATCAAGGGGGGTCATTGTGGGTAGTTGTGTTTTTTCAGCAAAGATTGGTATGTACCGTCGGCTTTAATGCGTTCCAGTCCGGTATTGAATGCCTGAATCAGGGCTTCGGCCCCGGTTGCAGAGCGCGCGATACTAACACGCAGCTCGCGGCTCGCCAAAGGCGTAGCGACTCTCTGCAGGTGATTGGCAATATGTTCCTTGCTGTTCAGCTCAATATCCGCCATCCAGGAATCAACCAGGGCCAGGTCAATGGATTTGTTGGCCACTTCGCGGAACAGCTGGGAGCAATAATCCAGCTTCTGCAGATGAAACAGCGGGGCTATCTGGCTGAACGCCTGACCATAATCGACACCATTGAAAACTCCGAGGCGGTAGCCTTTGTTTGTCAGCTGCTGCTTAAGCATATCCGGACTGGCATAGTCAAAGGGATCGTCGTCGCGCTTGATAAATACCAGGGTATTCTCCAGATAAGGGACGGAATAAAGCTGTGTGGCTGACGCTTGCTGAGGTTGCCAGGCGGCAATTTCTCCCTGCAGCTGACCTGCGCTGGTGTTTTCTTCGATCTTCAGGGCCGGAGCAAACACCAGTTCGACCTGATAGCCGGCACGCGCGAATGCAGTCGTTACAATATCGGCTGCAAGACCAAAACCGGGCAGGTTACTGCCCAGATAAGGTCCCCACGCGCGTGCCCCCAGCTTTACCGTTGGGGCGGCACTCTTGTATTCATCGGCCAGCTTTGAAATAGCCTGTGCCAGGCCATCCTGTTCGATGCTCAGGGATACCTGATCACGGAAGCTCTTGGTCAGGCTGACTCCTTCGATAATGACGTCAAATACCTGCCATTGCTTCTGTTTCAGATAAAGTTTGTAGTCGACCCGGATCGGTGGTGCGCCAACCCGCTGAATTTGGCTTTTAACAATGGCCTGATTGCCTTCGTCATTCAGGCGGGAGTCTTCAAATAAAATGGTCTGGCCGTCAAAGGCGCGGAAAGCTCCGGCATAAGTGCGGATGACTTTCTCTTTAAAGGCAATGGTGAAGGTTTTTTGCTGCTCCATGGATGCCCGTTTCCAGTATTTACCCAGAACACGCTTGGCCATATAAACGTGGTCGACCACTGGCAGCAGCAGCTCATCGACCAGTTGTTCAACGTAGTTCTCCTGATTCTGGACTAATTCCCGGTCACTGATCAGACGATCGGTCATGGCTTTGGCCGTGGTCTCGACTGTGGTTCGTGGTGCATCGTCTGCGGCCTGTACGGTCAGTCCGAACAGCAGGCAGGCGACAAACAGCACAGATTGCAGCGCGTATTTCATAACGTCCCCGTTTTTTGTTGTTTATCCGTGAGTTTACTCAGGTGAACTATAGAGAAGGCTTCTCTGACAGAGAAGCCCTGGCGCAGTTTGACCCTGATTCAGGCGGTTAATTCCGGCAGATTGCGGATCAGCAGCGCTTTGCTCAGATCTTCTGTGCAGACGCCCTGAGGACGGGGGATTTTGACAACAAAACCAGAACCGGGGGCATCATCGCGCGGCTTATTGTTACGGTCGAGAATGCTGTTCAGAGTAAAGCTGATGTTGCCTGCGGGGGTCATCAATTCCATTGAATCGCCACTTTCGAAACGGTTTTTAACGTCAAGCGTCAGTTCTTTATCGTCGCTGGCAACGACTTCAGCAACAAATTGCTGACGGGTACTGAGTGAACTGCCACGCTCATAATTCTGGTATTCGTCATGTACATGGCGACGGAAGAAGCCTTCGGTGTAACCACGGTTGGACATGTTTTCCAGGGTGTCCATCAGGTTTTTATCAAAGCGGCGACCGGCAACGGCATCGTCGATTGCCTTGCGGTAGGCCTGGGCGGTGCGCGCTACGTAGTAGTGTGATTTGGTGCGGCCTTCAATTTTGAGCGAGTGCACACCCAGCTCCACCAGCTTTTCGATATGCTGGATGGCGCGCAGATCCTTTGAATTCATGATGTAAGTGCCATGCTCGTCTTCGAAGGCTGGCATGTATTCGTTATCGCGGTTGCCTTCCTGCAGCAGGAAAATCTTATCAGATGGCTGACCAATCCCCAGTGTCGGGTCAAATTCGTTTACACCGGCCGGGATTACATCACCGGACAGGGTTTCCTGCGCTTCGTGAGCATCGTACTTCCAGCGGCAGGCGTTGGTGCAGGTACCCTGATTCGGATCGCGATGGTTCATATAGCCAGACAGCAGGCAGCGTCCGGAATAGGCAATGCACAGCGCGCCATGGACGAACACTTCGATTTCCATTTCCGGGCAGCGCTGGCGGATTTCAGCAATTTCTTCCAGAGACAGCTCGCGCGACAGAATGATGCGGCTTACGCCCTGGCGGCGCCAGAATTCAACCGAGGCGTAGTTCACCACGTTGGCCTGCACCGACAGGTGAATCACCTGATCCGGCCAGCGGTCTTTGACCATCATGATCAGGCCCGGATCGGACATGATCAGTGCGTCCGGGTTCATACCGATCACCGGCTCAATATCGCGCATATAAGTGTCGATTTTACTGTTGTGTGGCGCGATGTTGCTGGCGACGTAAAACTGTTTACCCAGCTCGTGAGCACGGCCGATGCCATAGGCCAGATTGTCGAGGGTGAAATCGTTGTTGCGCACGCGCAGGCTGTAACGCGGCTGGCCGGCGTAAACGGCATCGGCGCCATAGGCAAAGGCGTATTCCATGTTACGTACGGTGCCGGCGGGAGAGAGTAATTCAGGTGTCATAAAAACAAATGCCCGGATAGAAAATCCGGGCATTATATCAGGCTGGCGGAAAGCTCCGCAGCCCGGGCCGGGCAAAAGCTGCGCGAAACTTGCGCTGGATCTATTCGCCGGCCGGTGTTTCCGTGTCGCTCTCTTCGGTCGGTGTTTGCGGCGCTTCTGTAACCGCTTCTGCGGCACGGTTAATGGCTTCGTTCAGAGCCTCCGGAGTATCAATAAACTCGTAGCCGGTAACGGCAAATTCCTGCAGGCGGAACAGGGTAACGGCCGAGTCCTGACGCTCCCAGTCGCCGGTGCGGCTGCCGACTTCGTCAATCAGAATCTGATAGGGTGCTTTACGCATGGCGGGGTAGGCGAACATTCGGGCGATGATGCGCGGCATGCCACTGACATCGGCAACAAACACGACGTGATGTTCGGTCAGGTAGTTTTCGCCGGCTTTGGCCAGCATCTCTTTCACCAGATCTTTGCCTGGCATGTCGTGGGCAAAGATGACAAAGCGCACGTTGGCAGACATCTTAATAGGGGTGTCATGCTGATCGCGCAGGCGCAGGGTTTCCATTGAGGCTGGCGAGGCATAGCTCAGTGTACTGGCAAGCAGTGTCAGGCTCAGCGTGAATGCTTTGAGGGCTGAAGGCATCTTTCTCATAACAGTTCCTTGGTCGTTAGTGCGCGGGCTTCCGGGCAGTTTATCCTGAAAGCCCGCGGGCAGCATCCTGCTTTAATCAGCCAGTCCGAACAGGCTGACATCCGCTTCTTTCAGCCATGCGAAATAGGCTTTAGGCAGTGGAATGCGGCTGCTGTCGGTGATCATGTCGCGCCATTCTGACTGCAGGCTCTGCCAGTATTCGCGCAGATCACCCGTTTCGGCGCCCAGTTCGTCCATTTCATCGTAAATAGCGCTCAGGCTCTGGCGCAGCAGCTCAAGATCGTCACATTCAGCGTCGAACAGGGTTTCGGTGGCACTGTACAGGGCGGCGCAGCTGGCTTCCAGAATGCGATAGGAGAGCGAGTCTTCTTCGTTCTGTGCCAGACGCCACTCGGAAAAGGCCTCGTGAAAGCGCAGCAGGTTGGCTTCCGATTTCAGCTCGCCGCGCAGGTAGGACAGCACTTTGCTTAACAGCTTGCGGTAGGCTTCCGGATCGCCGTTTTGCTGCTCACACCAGAAATGGATATGTGGCAGGTTGATGCTGGCAATAGCGGCGCACAGACTGGCGCGCTGAATCGGAGTGGTGGTCACTGTGCAGATGCTCCTTCGGGGGCAAAGTATTGAATGCTGAATAAAGCAGGCAAGGTCCAGTCGCTGCCGGCAGGCAGGACGGTATTTAACCGCTCAATAAATTCATCCTGATTGGTGTTGCGGACAAAGCGCTGCTCGCCACTGAGGTCGTTGGCAAAAAAGTCTTCCCAGTGGCCCAGAATAAAATGTTTGGCTTGGGTGTTTTTCACGATGGACTCAGGGTAGTTATCAACCTGAGAGAATGACGCCGGACAAAGAATCGCGATGTCGATGTCTTTCTGATCATCCAGTTCTGGCACCAGACCCAGTGGTTCCTGACTGGCTGAATCCTGATAAAAAATACGGTAAGCGGGCTCTTTATTCTGATCAAGAAAATCGATCAGGAAGGCCAGCGTCTGACCTTCTTTCCAGCCAAAGGCATGCCATGGCAGCGATTCCTGCGGCTCATCATAGGTACCCTGCATAAACTTCATGCCCATAAAGTGGGGGGCATGAAAAGACTCCAGCGCCATGATGCGGATGCGCCCGCTATGGCTGTATACCCATTCGCCGGGTTTGCTGATGTTGCCCATAAGATCGTTCATCACATGAATCCGCTCGGCAGGTACTGCAGGCATCAGCGTATTGGCCATGGTACGGGAACCATAGACATCTGCCTTGGTGGCGTACTGATTCATGATGTAAGGAACGTCCATCAGGTGATCATAATGAGCATGACCCACCAGAATCATTTCGGCATCGGACACATCCGGCAGGTATTGGTCGACACGCTCTTTGTCGGTACTGATCGGCATAAAAGGGCCGACGCGCATAAAGTGCGGGTTGGTAAAAGAAGGTGCTGTCAGCAGAGTGACGCCATCGTATTTGATCAGGTGGCCGCCAACGCCCAGATACTGAATGCTCAGCGGATGCTGCATGGCGGCTGGGGCGGTTGCTGGTGCATCAGCGTAGGTTGGAATGTGCAGCTTGCTGGAGCAACCGGATAGCAGAATAAGGATGGCTGAGATCAGCATCAGCAGATGAGAATGTTTTTTTGTCATTGTTGTTATGTCAGGTCAGGGAATGAAGGGCGGAATTGTAGCCTTGACGATCGCAGGAGGTAAGGGGGAATTGAACTTACTTGTCGCTCATGGGTCGGAGACCCGCGAATAAGGAAATGGTATTTAACGGTGGATATGATTTGGCCATATTACGCCATTGCGGTAATTCGCCGTTATTGTCAGGCTGGTTAAGTTATTCGCTAATACAGAGGATTTCCGGATAAATGAGCAGTAGGTCACGTTATCGCGAAGATATTTGTGAATATTGTATAAATCAGGGTTAATGATGGACGATCAGCGTTATATGTTTGGCGTCAAAGCACAAAGATTAGCGATGTGTATGCAATTCATTACAGGGCATTACGCATTCACGTTTTTGTGAGCTTGGCATAAAAATGTATATAGGCTATTGTCTGTTTTGTGTACAGCTGGCAGGTGTGTATTGGCATGGCAACCGTATTATTAAAAGAAAAAGACGACATATTAGTGCGAGGCAATATTATTGAGATAACCCCGCTGGGTTTTCAATGTGAATTGCAATTGTGTGAAATGGAACGTCTGCGTGACGAAGCCGGGCGCTATAAGAGCCTTGAGCTTGAGTTAACGGTTCGCAGTTATGCCGGCGAATGTACAATAAATGGTAATGGCAGTGTTTATTCTGTTCGCCGCGCCTCACAGACGCTGAGCGTGGTAACGGTTCGTTTTGGTGAGCTTGAGCAAAACGCATATCGCCTTATATCCGAGCATTTAACACCCAATCCGGTATTTGATATTGACCAGGCCCGCTCTGCCCGCAAAAGCCGTCTGGCCTGAATTATTCTTTGATATATACGCCTGCCCGGACAAGGACGTCCTGCCTTAAACGATCATCCCCCTCTTTAATATCCACTTCCAGAATGACCCCCTGCGTATCATATTGTGTGTTTTGCAGTACACCGTCATAGCGTTCGGCCAGATATCTGATATGGGCCTCCTCGGCAAAATCACAGGCGATACGTAGACGCTGGCGGGGAATAATATGTTCGCAACTCTCTTCGTTCAGTTGTGCCAGAACGTCCTGTGCACTGCGGCTGTAGGCACGCTGCAGTCCGCCGGTGCCGAGCTTGGTGCCGCCGTAATAGCGTATGACCAGCAGGGCACAATTTATCAGGTTTCCATGCCGTAATTGTTTAAGAATGGGCATGCCTGCGGTGCCGGATGGTTCGCCGTCATCACTATAGCCTTCCTGCAATTGAAGGTTGCCACCCGCATTGGCAGGCGTCGGCTGCACACGGAAAGCCCAGCATATATGGCTGGCTTTCGGATGTGCCTGCCACTCGGTAGCCAGGCGGTTGCGTACGGACTCTTCGGAAGTAACAGGAATAAGCAGGCTGATAAAACGGCTGCGCTTTTCTTCAGTTTCGGCCTGCAGACTGATCAATGGTTGCTGCATGTGCGGAATCAGCGTTTCTGGCAAAGGTAAACCGAGAAGCGGCTGTCGGAAGACAAAACCTCAACTGTGTGGAATTCCTTGCGCAGTTTGCCTGCGTAAGGGAGGTGGCGGTTGGCAATCACCAGTAAATGGCCACCTGATACCAGAGCCGCTGCGCTTTGCTCAAACATGCGCTCGGCAATATTGGTGAGTTGCTTATGACCATCGTGGAATGGTGGGTTGCAGACAATCCAGTCCAGGGGCTCTTCAATGCCGGCGAGAATGTCGCCATGATTCAGGGATACATCCAGCTTGTTCTGAATAGCATTGTGGCGGGCGGAGCACACCGCCAGCCAGGAGTCATCGGTGAGAATGACGTCGAGTTCCGGATGCGCCTGTTTCAGCGTCAGGCCTAGCAGACCATTGCCGCAACCCAGATCGCACAGGCGCCCGGCAAAGGGTAAGTCGGTGTGCTGCAGCAAAACCCGGCTGCCAATATCATGCTGTTGACGGGAAAACACACCGGGCAGGCCGGAAAGTGTCAGGCCGGTAGCGGTCTGATAGCCGCGCCAGATATCGGTTCTTTTTACGGCCGGTGCAAAGGTCAGTTCAAGCAGGCGCGCCTTTCTGACGACTCTTTCCTGGCGGTAGGTTGCGGCTTCCTGTTCCAGCCAGTTAAGCCAGCTGACCGGCATATGTTTCACCATGCCTGCCAGCAGGTAGCGGGTGTCTGCTGGCAGGCGCTCGCGACAGCACTGCAGCCAGTACTTCAGCTGCTCAAGGTTTTTCGGCAGTTTGATCAGAACCTGGCGTACTGTCGACGGGATCTGGTCTTCATCCAGAATTAGTTGATCGTTCGCCAGAGGGAGCTGGTTGTTGTGGTGATTGCGGCGGGTTGCTTCGCAGGCGCAGGCGCTGTCATGCCAGTTGATGCCGTCCATGCCGCGAGCGGCCAGTGCACAGCTCAGTGCACCATGCCGGTCGTTGATCGTCAGGGTTTTGAGTGGCTCAATCCGGGTCAGCAGATAATCGTCTGCAGCATCCCAGGGCAGGGCGATATGATCAGGTACGAGCGGATGACAGGACAGTGTCAGTCCGGTGTTTTCCCAGACTGGCATCAGTAGAAATTGTCAAAATCTTTGCTGTCGAGCTGCTCAAGCAGGGTTTTGCTGCGCTCGGTGCGTTCTTCTGCTTTTTCCGCAACGGAGGATTCATTGCTTTGTTTTTTGGCTTTGTCGTCTTTTTTCTTGTCAGCGCCTTTGGTGGCAGGTCGTTCGGCACCAGCCGCTGGCTGGGTCAGCGCTTCTTTGGCTTCCGGATTTTCAAGTAGATATTTTTCAAATACAGACAGCGTTTTACGGCCTTTAAGGCGTTTGGTGTTCTGACGGTCTGCACCAGCTTCGCGCTTCAGTTTGGAAATGCTGCCGGTCTTTACTTTGTGGATGCGCTTCAGGGAGCGGGTTTTCTTAATGCGGGTCATCGGAATTATGCTGCGAGGTGCGTAGCCCGCCATTTTAGCGCAGTCCGTGAGGGGTTGTAATGCGGATTTACTTTTTTCGTGTAAAGCGTAAGGTGGCGCTCCGCTCGCTGATTGTCTGCATACGCTGCGGACATCAGACCATTATTGACGGTAACCGGAATGGATATGTACTGGCAGTCGTTGCTGTTTACGCTGGAAACAACTCTCCCTATTTTTATCCTTGTTTTGCTCGGATTACTGCTGCGGCGGCGTAACGTGATTGATGATGCGTTCATCGCCACGTCATCAAAGCTGGTTTTCAATATTACCCTGCCGGTTCTGATGTTTATGGCTGTTGCCCGTTCGGACAGCGGCGCCGGGCAGCATTTACCCCTGATTGGTTTTGTTCTGTCGGCGGCACTGCTGGGAGCGCTGCTGTCTGCTTTGTGGGCCGGGGCGCTTATGTTGTCTGTGCCGCAACGCGGGGCTTTTATTCAGGCGTCGTTTCGCAGCAACCTCGGCATCATCGGTCTGGCGCTCTGTATTAATGCTTATGGTGAGGAAGGCGGTGTGTTGGGTGCCTTGCTGCTGGCGGTGATTACCCCGGTGTACAATCTGCTGGCTGTATTTTTTCTTACCCGGCAGCAACAGGTTCGCTGGCTGGCTCAGTTGCGTCTTATCTTGTCGAATCCCCTGATCATCGCCATTGTCCTGGCTGTGCCATTCAGTGCGTTGCAGTGGCCTCTGCCGGAGGTTGCGTTGCGGGTCGGTAACTCTCTGGCGGCGATGACATTGCCTCTGGCATTAATCGGAGTCGGTGGGTCGCTTAGTTTTGCCGCGTTGCGACGTGGCAGTGCCATCGTGTTGCATATCGTTACTCTTAAATTGCTGGTCGTGCCTGTTATTATTGCAGTGGCGGCATGGATGTGTGGCTTTCGAGGCGTTGAGCTGGGTGTTATCTGTCTGATGTTTGCCAGCCCAACTGCCGCTGCGGCATTCGTGATGGCCAGAAGTATGGGGTCGGATGCGGAATTGACGGCTAATGCCATTGCATTGACAACAATTGGCTCTGTGCTGACGGTCAGTGGATTTGTCTATGTCCTCAGTCTTTTGCCGCTGGTATAGTTGACGTCAGAAAACAATTCAAATTGCTTTGCCAAATAAAAGGGAATCGCTGTCGGTGAGCTCAATGCCTGTAGATAAACGCTATCTGGTCTATCTGGCCTCAAATTCTCAGGGTCTGGATCTGGAACGTTATGAAGTACAAAGGCAGCTTGCCCGTCACGGTATGGTCAATGTCGGCTTTGCCTGTCGTGAAGATGCCGGCCCGTATGACTGGAATCTGGTGCGCTCGCAAATTGAAAGCGCAGACCTGTTTATTTTGTTGCTGGGTGACGATTATGGCCCGATGGCACCGACAGGTATCAGCTATCTGCATCGTGAATTTGTTCATGCCAAATCGCTGAATAAACCAACCCTGGCTTTTATTAAAAATACTCTCCCGGAAAAGAATCTGACTGAAGATCAGCGTCGTCTTGCCGGTTTTCATCGGATTGTGGCTCAGCAGTCACCCTACAAGCTGTGGCACCTGCGCGAAGAGCTGATGTCCCATGTGCGGGCTTCTCTGTCCAGTTCCATGCTGGTGCTTGGTCCGGGCTGGGTGCCTGCTGGAGCAGGGAAGGTGGCAGAGATGCCTATCGCCGCTGAACCTGCAAAAGAGACGGCGGAGCCATTATCAGCACGTCAACGTCTTGCTCGCAGCCGTCAGGTGGTGAATCTGCAGATTGCTGCCAAGGTCTATCAGGGAGGAAATCTGTCGCAGGAAGAGGTGTTGCTGCCGGTGCGGCTGGATCAGTTGCTGCAGGGCGTGATGCCGCTGCTGAAAAGCGGTGCTAGTGAAGATCGATTACGCGCGCAACTGGAGGGCGTCGTGGCCGGAACGGTGAAAGCACAGCTGCTAAAGCGTAACACTCAGGCACATGCAGTGGATGATATCCGTATCAGTCGCGGGCAGTTTCAGCAGATTTTGCGCCAATGGCAGAGCCTTGGTTTTGTGACGGTCAGTGGCGAAGGTGTGCGGGCATTGTGGAAGGCTCTGGCGGATGTCGCCAAAGCCTGACAGGCGACTTCAGGCGTTATTGAACTGGCCAAGCAGGGAGTTACGCTGCTCCCATTCACTTTTCATGCTGTCGCAGACGGTATTGCACACATCAAAAATGAACGGTGCCCCGATACTGAAGTAAGCCATATTGCCTTCCTGGCGACGGCGAACCAGGCCGTGGGTACGGAGAGTTGAAAGGTGCTTGGATACATTAGGTTGTGACGCACCGGTCGCCTCAACCAGCTCGCTGACGGATTTTTCTCCCCCCTGCAACTGGTGCAGGATTCGCAGGCGCATTGGATCCGACAGCAGTCGGAAGCGCTGGGCGATCAGTTCCAGCATTTCATCAGACATTACTTCTTGCATATAGCTCTCTCCGGTATGTACGCGGATTTTAAATCAACTGCTGCACTGAGAATATAATTATGTAGTCATCCTGTGTAATGATTATTTCTATGGATATTCTGTTTTGTTATTAGTTGCCGGACGGCCGACTGCCGCTGAGAAAGGTATTTTCCATTCGGGTGTCATGCAAGCCACGGCAACAATAGGTATACTGCGGCCAGCCTTTATGGGAACTGTTATGCGTAATTTTGTTGTTTTGCTTTTTGTGTTTCTGGCCGGGTGTTCTCAACCAGCGGATGATGTCATCCGTATCAGTGGACCGACCATGGGGACGTCCTATCATATTCTCTGGGTCGGGCAGGACCAGAACGCTGCAGCCGGCATTCAGGCGCAGATCGATCAGCGCCTGGCGGATATTAACCGCAGCATGTCAACTTACGACCCGGACTCCGAATTATCTAAGCTGAATCAGGGGCGTTTGCCTGTGTCTGACGGCGGCTGGACAGTATTATCTGAAGACCTCTTTGCAGTCCTCGCTGACGCTGCGGAAATTCATACGAAAAGTCGTGGGCTGTTTGATGTTACCGTTGGCCCATTGGTGAATCTCTGGGGATTTGGCCCGACTCCGGCCACTGATGAGGTGCCTTCGGATGCTGCTATCGCTGCGGCGCTGGCGCAGACCGGGCCGGAAGCCATTGAACTGAATGCCGCAACATCAGCGGTCCGGCTGCAAAAACCCCTGTATGTCGACTTGTCAGCTATTGCCAAAGGCTGGGCGGTAGACGAACTGGCGGATCTTTTGCGCACTCAGGGCATCTCACGTTTTATGGTTGAAGTGGGAGGCGAGGTGCATACCTCAGGTGTGAAGCCGGATGGTTCTCTCTGGCGCATTGCGGTAGAGCGCCCGGGCAGCATGGCCGATGTACGCGGCGTAGAACTGGTGATTGAGCCTGGTGAGATGGCGGTCGCAACGTCCGGTGATTACCGCAATTATTTTGAAGAAAATGGTGTGCGCTATTCTCACACTATCAATCCTTTTACCGGTCGCCCGATTGTTCATCGTCTGGCGTCGGTAACCGTTGTCCATGAGTCTGCCGGTATGGCGGATGGATGGGCAACCGCTTTAAATGTTGCAGGCCCGGATGTCGGCATGCAACTGGCCGAGCAGGAGCAACTGGCTGTTTTTATGATTGTGCGCGCTGATGATGGCTTTTATGAACTGGCTTCCAGTCGTTTTCGTCAGCTGTTTCCACATTATCAGTCAGCTGAACACTGACTTACGAGGATCTGATTATGTTAACAATGTTGGTTGCGTTTGCCGTTATGCTGCTGATCGTTGCAGCAATGGCCATTGGTGTATTAGTTGGCCGCAAGCCGATCAGTGGTTCCTGTGGCGGCATGAGTGCTATCGGTATGGATGGCGCCTGTGATGTTTGCGGTGGCGACAAGAATAAATGCGAAAAAGAAAGCAAAGAGGCTGCTGAGCAGTCCTCTGGCGCAGATTTCTATGATGCGACTAAGCGCTAATCATGCGGAATAGGTATTTTCACCTACAATAACAGCTGTCTATGATAGCTGCGGCAGGCCTCAACATACGGCCTGTCGCACACTTTAAACCGCAGTCTATTCTGCGGAAATCCGACGGAATGATGGAGTAAACAGGCATGGCAGATTATCACTACGACGTCGTTGTTATAGGTGCAGGCCCCGCCGGGGAAGGTGCCGCAATGAACGCCGCCAAAAAAGGCAAAAAGGTGGCGGTCGTCGAGGATAAAAGCATGGTCGGCGGAAACTGTACCCACTGGGGCACAATTCCTTCAAAAGCGTTGCGTCATGCTGTTAAACAAATCATTCAGTTCAACACTAATCCGATGTTCCGGGAGATTGGCGAGCCGCGCTGGTTTTCTTTCCCGCGGGTATTAAAAAATGCTGAGCGTGTAATTGCCAAACAGGTAAAGCTGCGCACTGAATTTTACGGGCGTAACCGCATCAGCGTGTACACCGGTAACGCAAAATTTGCCGACGCCAATACCATTGATGTTTACCATGGCAGCATGAGTAATACCCGTTTGCATGCGCAGGAAATTGTAATTGCAACTGGTTCCAGTCCATGGCGTCCGGACAATATTGATTTTACCCATCCGCGTATTTACGACTCAGACACCATCCTGCAGCTGGAACACACGCCGCGCACCATTATTATTTATGGCGCCGGGGTTATTGGCTGTGAATATGCCTCTATTTTTTCCGGTCTGGGCGTAAAGGTAGACTTAATTCACCCGGGTGATCGTCTGCTGAATTTCCTTGATGATGAAATTTCAGATGCCCTCAGTTATCACCTGCGTGATAAAGGCGCATTAATCCGTCACAACGAGCAATTCGATTCGGTCGAAGGTAATGAGCGTTATGTGACGATGGTGATGGCCTCTGGCAAGAAAGTAAAAGCAGATGCCTTTCTATGGGCAGCGGGACGCAGCGGTAATACCAAAGGGTTGGGGCTGGAAAATATCGGCCTGAAACCAAATGGCCGCGGTCAGATCGATGTCGATCATGAATACCGCACGGCCATTTCCAATGTCTATGCGGTAGGCGATGTGATTGGCTGGCCATCACTGGCTTCTGCAGCCTACGATCAGGGGCGTGCAGCGGCAGCCATTATTGCTTCACCGGAAGATTTCCGTTTTGTCGATTCGGTTCCAACCGGGATTTATACCATTCCGGAAATCAGCTCGGTTGGTAAAACTGAGCGTCAGCTGACGGAAGAAAAAATTCCGTACGAGGTAGGGCAGGCCTTCTTCAAAAATCTGGCCCGCGCACAAATCACCGCCGAAGGCGTTGGTATGCTGAAAATATTATTCCATCGCCAGACGCTGGAAATTCTTGGCATTCATTGCTTTGGTGACCAGGCGGCTGAAATTGTGCACATCGGTCAGGCAATTATGAGTCAGAAGGGCGAAGGGAATTCACTGAAATATTTTGTGAATACTACCTTTAACTATCCGACCATGGCAGAAGCTTATCGGGTTGCTGCGCTGAATGGTCTGAACCGCCTGTAAGTGTTCAGATGCATGTTCAGAGCAATAAAAAAGCCGCTTTTGCGGCTTTTTTATTGCTCTGTTTTTATTGCCCGGGTTTTATGCTTGATAAGTATGAATGCGCAGGCTGGGCAAAAATGCTTCGGCGCTGATTTTCTGATCGCCACGTTGCTGGCGGGTGCGGCCGCTTGGTGGTTCGGGTGGTATTTCATTAAACGCCGGCAGTTGTGCGTCGGAGCCTGTGATAAATAATGGCAGCGCCAGATTCATGGCTTTTCTGCTCAGGCCTGACTCAGGTTTAAATACCAGATTAGCCCGCACCACGGGTGCCAGGGTTTGTATCTGTGCCAGTTGCAGGTGAGCCGGTAACTGCGCCAGTTTATTCAGCTGCACCTGGATATGCGTTTTTTCTTTCCCCAGCTCCAGCAGTTTTTCCTGCGCCTGCTGAACACTGATTTTTTTAATGCTGCGGCCGTTGACGTACCAGCTGAAGCCAACTTTTTGCGGGCAATGTTCAAGCAGCGGAATATGACGAAAACACTGTTTTAAATGGACGCGTTTAAGGCCGGCAAAGGTCAGGGATTCACGCAGAGAATCGTGGCGCTGGCCAAGCTGGCTGTAATGTTCCAGCCAGTCATTGTTGTCCAGCTCCTGACGCACCTGCTGCACGGCTTTGCGGAAACGGTCTTTCTGCAGATTGATGGCCAGGATTTGTTCTGCAATTTCTGCATTGGCCATGACTAAGCCGTGGCGGCTGCGGGTTTCGCGGCCATCCTGACCATCGCGATACCACAGGTCACAGATAATATCGGTCAGAAACTGCAGCTGGCTGGTTGCTTTCTGCTCGCCGGGATTAAGCGGAATCCAGAGAGCGGGGCGGGCGTCCTGTAATTGCTGGCGCAGTGTCTGTAATGCAGCCACCAGGGCATCAAATTCGCTGGTCAGATCGCTGATCACTGAGAATCCCGAGCTTCCAGTTTGGCACGGATAAACTCGCTGTGAGGAACGTACAGTAACTCTGCGATGCGGCGGATAATGTGCTCTTCGTATTTATCCAGCCCGTTGCTGCTGTAGGCAACCTGCCATAGCCCGGTCATAAGCCGGAACTTGGCCGCGGCATCCAGTTGCTGATTGATGACCGCAGTAAACTGAAACAGGTCGCTGGATATTTCCACTCGCTGCAGAGCATCCTGCAGCAGTTCACTGCACTCGCTGCTGCTCAGGTTAAACAGGTTTTTCAGCACCAAAGCCAGTGCCTGTTCTTCCTCTGCATCGATGCTGTGATCAGCGCGCATGACTTCGGCCAGCAGCGCTGCACAGGCCAGATTGATGTGGTGGGGTTCCGGACGCTTTTGTTCGTCACGAAACAGGCTCAGCAGGCGTTCAATCACAGTAACTGACTCAGGCGTTGTTCAAGTAATTGCTGATCCGCGGCAAAGCGGCGGATGCCGTCGGCCAGTTTTTCGGTGGCCATGGCATCTTCATTCATCGCCCAGCGGAACTGCGCTTCGCTGACGCTGTGTTTGGCGATGTCAGAGTGGGCTTGCGCCGGGTTCAGCTGTTGCGGCAAATCGCCATTGGCACTGCTGAGCTGAGCCAGAAGCTCCGGGCTGATGGTCAGCTTGTCACAACCGGCCAGCGCTTCCACTTCGCCGGTGTTGCGGAAGCTGGCACCCATTACCACCGTCTTGTAGCCGTGTGCTTTGTAATGGTTGTAAATCTGGCTGACGGAAATAACACCCGGATCGGCTTTGCCGCTGTAATCGGCGTCCGGCTTGCTGGCTTTGTACCAGTCGAGAATACGGCCGACGAACGGAGAAATAAGCGTTGCCCCGGCTTCGGCGCAGGCTACGGCCTGGCTGAAGTTGAACAGCAGGGTCAGGTTACAGTGAATGCCTTCCTGCTCAAGGATGCGCGCGGCCTGAATGCCTTCCCAGGTGGAAGCGATTTTGATCAGAATGCGTTCGCGGCCAATGCCGGCATCGGCGTACATCTGAATCAGCTTGCGTGCTTTGGCAACGGTTGCGGCGGTGTCAAAGGATAAACGGGCGTCGACCTCGGTGGAGATCAGGCCGGGGATGATGTTCAGAATTTCGCAACCAATCGCCACGGCGATTTTGTCACAGGCGTTGACGATCAGGCTGTCGCTGTTATGGATGCCTTGCGCCCATTGCAGTGAGTGACGGATGAGATCCTGATAGGCCGGCAGTTCAGCCGCTTTCAGAATCAGTGATGGGTTGGTGGTGGCATCCTGCGGTTTGTGCTGGCGGATGGCGTCGATATCACCGGTGTCGGCAACGACAACGGTCATGGCTCTCAGGGCGTCCAGTTTGCTCATGGGGTTCCAAAACCTTATTTGCGGCAGCAGGGCCTTGCTGTGGCGGGCTATGCTGAAGTTTGATCGGATACTGAGTAGAGTGTCGCAATGAACGTACAAGGTCAATGCGGCCCTTGCCTTTCTCTGTTAAAAAAGCATTTCAATACAAACACTTGGGGGATGGATTATGAAAGTTTTCAGCAGCATTGCGTTATGGCTGATCAGTGTGGTTGCTCTGGCCGGCGAGCCGGTCTGGATTGATGTGCGCACCGCCGATGAATTCAATGCCGGGCATGTTGGGGTTGCCCATCATATTCCTCACCAGCAGATGGCGGAGCAGATTGGCAAACTGAAGCTGGAAAAAGATGCCGATATCTACCTGTACTGTAAGTCCGGCCGCCGGGCAGGCATTGCCCGCGATGCGCTGCTGGAACTCGGCTACACCCAGGTGACCAATGTCGGCGGTCTGGGGGATGCGCTACGCCTGAAGGCGGAAATGGATAAGAAGACGAAGGCGGCTCAGTAAGTCATAAGACTCCGGCCACGGTCGTCTGTTTACTGCGGTCTGCTGGTTGTGGTTCCTTATTGCGGTTCCTTATCGGCGCTGAGGATTAATAACCCATCAGTGCCAGTGCCTGCTCAAGCACTTCAACACCGGAAGTACGCTTCGGTGCCTGCTCACTCAAGTGGCGACGATACAGGCGCGCGCCAGGCTGACCATTGAACAGACCCAGGGTATGGCGGCTGATATGGTGCAGGGTGGCACCTTTGCTTAGCTGCTGTTCGATATAAGGGTAGAGGCTGCGTACGATGGCGGCCTTGTCGATGGCAGCTGGACTTTCGCTGTGTTCTGAGGTCGCGGAGTAATAACGCTGATCCACTTCGGCCAGAACAGACGGGTTATGGTAAGCCTCGCGACCAAGCATCACGCCATCAACATGGGGCGTCAGCTCTGCAATCTGTTCGTGGGTGGTGATGCCGCCGTTGATCAGAATCTCCAGCTGCGGAAACTCCTGTTTCAGGCGGAATACGGTGTCGTATTTCAGCGGTGGAATTTCGCGGTTTTCCTTCGGCGACAGGCCCTGCAGAATGGCTTTGCGCGCATGCACGATAAAGGTCTCACAGCCGGCATCGGCAACGGTGCCGACAAAATCACGCAGCTGTTCATAGCTGTCCTGATCATCGATGCCGATACGGTGTTTAACCGTAACATCAATACTGGTTGAGTCTTTCATGGCCTTAACGCAGTCGGCCACCAGCTGCGGGTGAGCCATCAGGCAGGCGCCGATCATATTGTTCTGCACCCGGTCGCTGGGACAGCCCACGTTCAGGTTAACTTCGTCATAGCCCCATTCTTCGGCAAAGCGCGCGCACTGGCCCAGTGCCTCTGGATTGCTGCCACCCAGTTGCAGAGCGACAGGATGCTCAAGCTCGCTGTATTCAAGGAAGCGTTCGCGGTTGCCGTGAATCAGGGCGCCGGTTGTGACCATTTCGGTATAGAGCACCGCATGACGTGTCAGCTGGCGCCAGAAATATCGGCAATGACGGTCAGACCACTCCATCATCGG
>NZ_DDCJ01000022.1:23105-31748 GCF_002335285.1 Thalassolituus sp. UBA2009 | reverse complement strand
TCCATCATCGGAGCGGTGGTAAAGGTTCGGTCGATGTGTTTTCTGGTCATGGCTGGCGATCGTTATCCGCAGGGTTTTGCAGCAGGGTGGTACAGGCTTTCAGGTAGCGGCTGCGGTTTATCAGCAGGTGCCAGCGTTTGCCGCCAACCTGACGCCAGAGAATAGCGCCGCGGATACCGGCCAGCAGCAGCGCACGTACGCGGTTGGCCGTGTGGGCGTTCTGCAGGTGTGTCGGGTTGCCGGTGACGTGAATACGGAAACTAAGGTTGCTCAGCGTCTGTTTATACAGTCCTGCCAGTGCGGCGACGGTGTTTTCATGTCCGACAGAAAAATGATCCGCCTGGCGCGAGGCACTCTGGATGCCATCGCCCAGCGCGGCCATCATCGCTGGCTTCTGACGCAGCTTGCGCTCCAGGTGCAACAGGCTCAGGGCGTAGCGGGTAACGTCAGGGCTGACGCCCTGCATTGAACGATTGAGCATGGTACCCAGGTGGTTCAGGCCGACGTTCAGGCTGGTATGAGGGTTGCCGTAAACATCGCTGAAATGCTGCGGTGACTGAATAAACAGGGCGCGTAACAATGGCTCGGATGAGTCGGCAGGGATGTCCCCGGTCCGGGCCAATTGTTCAACCAGCACCGCAGCCTGTACCACGGCAGCCAGGGCAATGGCTTGCTCTTCATTGCGGGAAAGCATCATTCGTTGTCACCGGTCTGTTCAATAACCCCGCCACCGAGGCAGGTTTCGCCAACATAAAACACCACCGACTGTCCCGGCGTGATGGCCCGCTGTGGCTGATCAAAGGTAATACGGTACTGGTTGCCATCACGTTCGATCAGGCAGGCCTGATCATCCTGACGGTAGCGCACTTTGGCGCTGCAGCGCAGTGGCAGTTCAGGTTCGCCATTGACCCAGAAAACCTGTTCGGTGGTCAGCCAGTCTTTGAATAGTAATGGGTGATTCTTGCCCTGAACGGCGATCAGAACATTCCGTTCCAGATCTTTGCCGGCAACAAACCAGGGTTCATCCGGATAGCCGGCCAAACCACCGATGCCGAGCCCCTGACGCTGACCCAGGGTGTGGTACATCAAACCCTGGTGGGCACCGATGTCTTCACCTTTGTCGGTCTCAATGCGGCCGGGCTGGGCCGGCAGATATTGCTTAAGAAAATCGCTGAAACGGCGCTCGCCGATAAAGCAGATGCCGGTGGAATCTTTTTTACCTGCGGTGATCAGCCCCTGTTCTTCAGCGATACGGCGCACTTCCGGTTTTTCCAGTTCACCAACCGGGAACAGGGTCTGGCGGATTTCGGCTTCACCGACGGCATGCAGGAAGTAGCTCTGATCTTTATTGCCATCGAGTCCTTTGAGCAGATAGGTGTGGCCGTCTTTATCGAGGCGGCGCACATAGTGTCCGGTGGCGATCAGATCGGCACCCAGCACCTTGGCGTAATCAAGGAAGGCTTTGAACTTGATTTCACGGTTACACAGGATATCCGGATTGGGCGTACGGCCGGCTTTGTATTCGTTGAGGAAATACTCGAACACATTGTCCCAGTATTCGGCAGCAAAGTTGGCCTGATGCAGCTTAATACCCAGGGTGTCGCATACCTGCTGGGCATCGGCCAGATCTTCTTTGGCGGTGCAGTATTCTGTGCCGTCGTCTTCGTCCCAGTTCTTCATGAACAGGCCTTCGACCTGATAGCCCTGCTCAAGCAGAAGGTAAGCGGAAACAGAGGAGTCGACGCCGCCGGACATGCCGACAATGACTTTGGTTTCAGAAGGCGTTTTCATGATTAAGGGTGCTCTACAATAACGTCCAGAGGGTAACGCTTCCCGGCGAGATAATCCTCAATACAGGTCAGGACCATCGGGCTGCGCAGCTGTGTGCTTGTGCGCAGTTCATCAATGCTCAGCCAGCGCGGGCCAATAATGCCATCATCCAGCACGGCGCCTTCTACCACATGCAGCGCCCGGGCGAACAGGCAGTAGCGGTGATAGGTCACCTGATTGGCCGGGGCGGTGTAGGTGTACAGGCCAACCAGGCCTTCAGGCTCCACCAGCCAGCCTGTTTCTTCCAGGGTCTCGCGCCGTGCCGCGTCGATAACGGTTTCGCCTTCTTCTATATGTCCGGCTGGCTGATTGATTACCTGCTGGCCGAGACTGATTTCTTCAACCATAAGGAAGCGGCCTTCGTGTTCAACGATGGTGGCAACGGTGGCATGTGGAGTCCAGCGCTCAGACATGAGACATCCTGATAAAAAAGGGGCAGGGAGTTTACCCGAAATAAGGGCGCTTGCTCAAATCAGCGCGGTTTACGTGCCGTGCTGATTTTGCGCCTGCCACGCTGCTGTGTGGTCGGGCGGGATTTACCCGGCGTCGGGGCTGGCATGTGTACAGTTTCTTTACGGTATTCGCCAGGCTGCAGATCACCCAGAGACCAGGGGCCAATACTGGCGCGTACCAGACGCAGGGTCGGGTGTCCGATATGAGCAGTCATGCGCCGCACCTGACGGTTGCGGCCTTCACGGATGCGGATCTCAAGCCAGCTGGTGATGTCGTTGGCGCGCTGGCGGATGGGCGGATGGCGGGGCCATAGTGGCGGCTCTTCAATAATGCGGGCGCCAGCGGGGCGGGTCGGCCCGTCTTTTAAGGTGATGCCGCTGCGCAAGGCCTGCAGAGCGGCATCATCCGGAATCCCCTCAACCTGAACCCAATAGGTTTTTTCCATCTTGTGCTGCGGGTCGGCAATACGCGCCTGCAGCTGGCCGTTGTCGGTCAGAAGCAGCAGGCCTTCGGAGTCGTAATCGAGGCGGCCGGCCGGATAAACGCCGGGTAGGTCAATATGCGCCTTGAGCGTGCAGCGCCCCTCAGAGTCACTAAACTGGGAGAGGACGTTAAAAGGCTTGTTGAGCAGTATCAGGGTGGCCATGGCTTTGTCTGGTTGGTTCTGTAAGAAAACTACTTATTCTTTCGTCTAGCTTGCATTTTTTGTAGAAAAACTACAAATTACCGCCCCGGACTCTATGAGTCGCCGGAACTAATCCCCGGCACCGATGCGGTTGACTGTCCCAGCATAAGCAGGACAGATCCCGAACCGGAGGCTTTATTGTACAGGAAATGCGGTGGCCAAAAGCTACCCGCCTGTTAAGCCTCATGCGAAACAGCAATCAGCTACCATGCGATAGGAGTAACAATGTCCACCGATACCCCAAAGATCATTTACACAGAGACCGATGAAGCGCCGGCACTGGCAACCTACTCTCTGCTTCCGATCGTTAAGGCATTTACTCAGTCAGCTGGTATTGCTGTTGAAACCCGCGATATTTCTCTTGCCGGTCGTATCCTTGCTGCTTTCCCGGAATACCTGACCGAAGAACAACGTCAGTCTGACGACCTGGCAGAGCTGGGTGCTCTGGCAAACCGTCCTGAGGCCAACATCATTAAGCTGCCAAATATCAGTGCCTCTGTGCCGCAGCTGATTGATGCCATCAAAGAATTAAAAGCCAAAGGTTTTAAAATCCCCCGTTATCTGGAAGAGCCGGAAACTGAGGAAGAAAAAGAAGCCAAGCGCCGTTACGACAAAATCAAAGGCAGTGCGGTAAACCCGGTATTGCGTGAAGGCAACTCAGACCGTCGCGCGCCAGCCTCGGTTAAACAGTACGCCCGCAATAATCCTCACAGCATGGGTGAATGGTCTGCGGATTCCAAGACCCATGTTGCCCACATGGATCATGGCGATTTCTACGGCAGTGAAAAGTCGGTAACCATGGCAGCGGCGACCGATGCCCGTATTGAATTCATCGCCGCTGATGGTGAAAAAACGGTTCTTAAAGCCAAGCTGCCGCTGCTGGCTGATGAAGTTATCGATGCTTCAGTGATGAGCCGTAAGGCACTGCGTGAATTTTTTGCCCGTGAGTTTGAAGATGCGCGTCAGCAGGGTGTACTGCTGTCTGTGCACCTGAAAGCCACCATGATGAAAGTATCCGATCCGATCATCTTTGGTCATGCGGTATCTGTATTCTTCTCTGATGTGTTTGAAAAATACGCCGAAACCTTTGATGAGCTGGGCATTAATCCAAATAACGGTCTGGGTGATTTGCTGTGGAAACTGCGCCATCTGCCAGAAGAGCAGCGTGCTGCCATCGAAGCCGATATTCAGGCGTGTTACAGCAAGCGTCCTGAGCTGGGTATGGTGAATTCCGATAAGGGTATCACCAACCTGCATGTACCAAACGATGTGATTGTTGATGCGTCTATGCCAGCGATGATCCGGGCGTCTGGTAAGTTCTGGGATAAAGAAGGTGGCCTGCAGGACACCAAGGCCATTATTCCGGATCGCTGCTATGCCGGCGTGTATCAGGAAACCATTAACTTCTGTAAGAAAAATGGTGCGTTCGATCCGCGCACAATGGGCAGTGTGCCTAACGTTGGCCTGATGGCGCAGAAGGCGGAAGAATACGGCTCACACGATAAAACTTTCGAGATTCAGGCTGATGGCCGCGTTCAGGTTGTCGACGCCGGCGGTAACGTATTGCTTGAGCATGCCGTAGAAGAAGGCGATATCTGGCGTATGTGTCAGGCCAAAGATGCACCGATTCAGGACTGGGTGAAGCTTGCAGTAACCCGTGCCCGTCTGAGTGATACGCCAGCGATTTTCTGGCTGGATAAAAACCGTGCTCATGATGCACAGCTGATTGCCAAGGTTGAGAAGTATCTGGCTCAGCACGATACTTCCGGTCTGGATATCAGCATTATGACCCCGGAAGAAGCGACCCGTGTAACCCTGCAGCGCCTGAAAGAAGGCAAAGATACGATTTCCGTTACCGGTAACGTTCTGCGTGATTACCTGACGGATCTGTTCCCGATTATGGAGCTGGGCACCAGCGCCAAAATGCTCTCTATCGTGCCATTAATGGCTGGCGGTGGTCTGTTTGAAACAGGTGCCGGTGGTTCTGCACCTAAGCATGTACAGCAGTTACTGGAAGAAGATTTCCTGCGCTGGGATTCGCTGGGTGAATTTATGGCATTGTCGGCCTCTCTCGAACATCTGGCGCATGCTACCGGCAATGATAAAGCTCACGTGCTGGCAGAAACACTGGATCTCGCAACAGGTCAGGTGCTCGACAATAACAAATCGCCATCCCGTAAAGTGGGTGATATTGATAACCGCGGCAGTCATTTTTATCTGGCGCTGTATTGGGCAAAAGCACTGGCTGAGCAGACTAAAGATGCAGACCTTCAGTCATGCTTTGCGCCGCTGGCGAAAAAACTCTCGGATAATGAAGCGGCAATTATGGCTGAGCTGTCCGCAGTGCAGGGTAGCAAAGTTGACATTGGCGGTTACTATCGTCCGGTGCCGGCTTTGGCAGAGAAAGCGATGCGTCCAAGTGCAACGTTGAATACAGCCATTGATGGTCACTCCTGCTGATCAGTTAAGCAACATAAAAAAACCGCCGAAAGGCGGTTTTTTTATGTCCGTTTGTCTTGTCGTGTATGCAGCCTGATGAGATCAGGCTCCCTCGGGAGTAAATGAATGCTCGTCTGAAGTTTCGTTATCAGCCGAAGCTGCATCAGTCTCTAGAGCGCGGATGTTAATAGCATGGGTGCCTTTATCGCTGGGCTTGGTGTCAAACTGAACGGCCTGGCCAGCTTTCAGTGTGCGGTAGCCATCCATCTGGATAGTTGAGTAATGGGCGAACAGGTCTTCATTGCTGTCATCAGCAAGAATGAAACCGTAGCCTTTTGCGTTGTTGAACCACTTTACCTTCCCTGTTTTCATTATTATGCCTCCCTTGCATGCCTTACGACTGAAATAAGCTCTGGCTTACTACCCATGGCTGAATAACACACTAACCCCACAAAAACAGAGCGTCAAGCGTCCATAAGTGGTCTTTATTTGCATTCACACTTGTTATTGTTTGGGGCGCCCGCATTTAACAAATAACACCCTGGAAGCATTGCTGTGCTAGAGGTGTGGGGGGCAGAGGGTTATCATGCCAGCAAAATGCAACGATTCTATCAGGCTATGCACCACATCTTTGATTCTCAACTAAACTTACAAGCAGAAGATCCTTACTCCAATGATCATGGTGGGGTGGTAACTGAAGCGGTAAAGCCAGCTCTGAAAAAGCCCCCTATGTATTGTGTGGTTATGATGAATGATGACTACACACCCATGGAGTTCGTAGTTGAAGTGTTGCAGCGTTTTTTCAGTAAAACGCCAGAGCAGGCAACGCAGATTATGTTAACGGTTCACACTAAAGGCAGTGCAGTTTGCGCAATACATACGAAAGACGTAGCGGAAACTAAAGCGGCTGTAGTGAATCAATATGCAAGAGATTGTCAGCATCCGTTGATGTGTGAAATTTCTCCGGCAGATGACTGAGGTTAGGAGGCAATATGCTGAACCGAGAGTTAGAGCAAACACTGAATGATGCATTTAAGGATGCTCGCTCGAAACGTCATGAATTTATGACGGTAGAACACCTGCTTCTGGCCTTGCTGGACAATGAGGCGGCAGCTTCCGTGCTGGAGGCCTGTGGTGCAGATATCACCAAGCTGCGCAAAGAGCTGCAGGAGTTTGTAGACTCCACTACACCACTGATTCCTGAGCATGATGGTGAGCGGGAAACCCAGCCAACGCTGGGATTTCAGCGCGTACTGCAACGGGCCGTATTTCATGTTCAGTCGTCCGGAAAGTCTGAAGTTACCGGGGCAAATGTTCTGGTTGCTATTTTCTCTGAACAGGAAAGTCAGGCTGTTTACTTCCTGAAACAACAGAATATCGCCCGTATTGATGTGGTGAATTACATCTCTCATGGAATTTCTAAAGTATCCGGCCCGGATGAGTCTTCTGACCACCTGTCCGAAGGGTCGGAAGAGGAAGCTGAGAATAGCAGTAAAAGTGCGCTGGAGGGTTACGCAACCAACCTGAACCGTTTGGCGCGGGAAGGTAAGATTGATCCGCTGATTGGTCGTGATTATGAAGTCAGTCGTCTGGTGCAGACACTGGCCCGCCGGCGCAAAAATAATCCACTGTTAGTCGGCGACTCCGGTGTTGGTAAAACCGCCATTGTTGAAGGTCTGGCCAAGCGCATTGTTGATCACGATGTACCTGAGGTTATTGAGGATGCCGTTGTTTACAGCCTGGATATGGGCGCGCTTCTTGCCGGAACAAAATATCGCGGCGATTTTGAAAAACGTTTTAAAGCCTTGCTTGCCGAGCTGAAAAAGCAGCCTCATGGCATTTTATTTATTGATGAAATTCATACCATCATCGGTGCTGGTGCTGCATCCGGTGGTGTTATGGATGCCAGTAATTTATTAAAACCTCTGCTGAGTTCCGGTGAGATACGTTGCATTGGCTCTACAACCTTTACCGAATTCCGCGGAATTTTTGAAAAGGACAGCGCACTGACCCGTCGCTTCCAGAAAATAGATGTAGCTCAGCCATCGGTTGAAGATACCTATAAAATTCTTAAGGGGCTGAAGTCCCGTTTTGAAGAGCATCACAATATTCGCTACACCGATAAGGCGTTAAAAGCGGCGGCTGAGTTGGCGGAGCGCTATATCACAGACCGTAATCTGCCGGATAAAGCGATTGACGTAATTGATGAAGTCGGTGCGCTGCAGCATCTGTTGCCAGCGAACAAACGCAAGAAAGTGATCGGCGTGACTGAGGTTGAACAGGTCGTTGCGGCGATTGCCCGTATTCCGCCAAAAACCGTATCGGCTTCGGATAAAGAACTTCTGTTTAAACTGGAAGATAAATTATCCATGGTGGTGTTTGGTCAGGATGAGGCGATCCAGACTTTATCGACAGCGATTAAAATGTCGCGTGCCGGACTTAATTCTCCGCAAAAACCCATTGGCTCATTCCTGTTTGCCGGGCCTACCGGTGTCGGTAAAACCGAGGTGTCACGACAGCTGGCGAATGTTATGGGGATGGAATTAATCCGCTTTGATATGTCTGAGTATATGGAGCGCCACACCGTTTCCCGTCTGATCGGTGCGCCTCCGGGTTATGTCGGTTATGACCAGGGTGGGCTGCTTACCGAGGCAATCAATAAAAATCCACACTGCGTATTGTTATTGGACGAAATTGAGAAGGCCCACCCGGAAGTGTTCAATATTCTTCTGCAGGTGATGGATCATGGCACGCTGACGGATAATAACGGCCGTAAAACGGATTTTCGTAATGTCATTCTGATCATGACAACCAACGCCGGGGCAGAGCAGATGAGCCGTTCAAGTATCGGCTTTACCTTCCAGGATCACAGTACGGATGGTATGGAGGCGCTGAAGAAAACCTTTACGCCGGAATTCCGCAACCGGATCGACAGTATTATTCAGTTCTCGCCATTATCGCGCGATACCATTCTGCACGTTGTCGATAAGTTTTTGGCAGAACTGCAGGGGCAGCTGGACGACAAACGCGTGCTGCTGAATGTCGATGATGATGCGCGCCAGTGGCTGGCTGAGCACGGTTATGACGAACGTATGGGGGCTCGTCCAATGAGTCGTCTGGTTCAGGATAAAGTGAAAAAGCCATTGGCCGAGAAAATTCTGTTCGGCGAGCTTGCTCAGGGCGGGGAAGTGGATATTGCAGTTGAGGATGGAGAGTTGGTTCTGACAGTGCCCGAG
>NZ_DDCJ01000022.1:0-22876 GCF_002335285.1 Thalassolituus sp. UBA2009 | reverse complement strand
CACCTGCCGGGCATGTTGGCATCAGCGTGCCCGGTAGGTGATACGACCTTTGCTTAAGTCGTAAGGTGTTAATTCTACTTTCACCTTGTCGCCGGTCAGAATGCGGATGTAGTTCTTGCGCATTTTTCCTGAAATATGAGCAGTCACAACGTGCCCGTTCTCCAGCTTTACCCGGAACATCGTATTTGGAAGCGTGTCGATTACTTCACCTTCCATTTCAATGTGATCATCTTTTGCCATTCGTCACCTGTTTAGACCTTGCACAACGCGGGCGCATTCTGCCTTAAATTTCAACAATAAGCAAAGCGCTATCCGTTTGTTGCGTTTCGGATGGTGGGAATCAGCTGTTGAGGAGGGACCATTGGCCTGCGCGGTAAGCCTCTAATGGCACAAACTGTCGCTTATAGTTCATCTTTCTGCTGCCATTAACCAGATAGCCCAGATAGTTGAAAGACAGCCCGAGAGGTTGACAGAGCTGGGTTAGCCTGAGAATCATCAGGGTGCCAAGGGAGCGTTGTGGCAATTCATCGCTGTAAAAGCAATAAACCGCTGACAATCCATCCTGCAAATGATCAAAAACCATGCAAGCAACCAGCTTTCCTCCCAGGCGCGCTGTCAGAAAGTCTGTTGTGCCGAAGTCGCTGACCAGAAAATCCGTGAATTGTCGGCGACTGGGTGGATACATATCACCATCGGCGTGCTGAGCATTAATGTACTGTTCAAACAGATTGTATATTTCATCGCTGTCGCTGGGTTTTTCGATGCGCAGCTGCAGGTCGGTATTTTTATTAAGAATGCGCCGCTGACTGCGGGAGGGCTGAAAGTCTTTAACCCGCAGGCGTACGGAAATGCAGGCCGAACAGGCCGGGCAGTCAGGGCGGTATACCAGGCGGCCACTGCGGCGGAAACCGTTAAGGCTGAGCAGTGTCAGGGTTTCCTGGTCGAGTTCAGCGCGTGGGTCAACATATAAACTTCGCGACTCCTGATCTTCAAGATAACTGCAGCTGTGGGTCTCCGGTGGTTGGAATAACATGATTTTTTTCATGCCAGCCACCCCGGCAGCGTCAGTTGCAGTGGCTGCTCTGTTGCTTTCTGTAATATGCCTTCAAAAGCTTTGCGCTCAAGTTCAATAAGGCCAAATTGCCCCAGATGATCGGTTTTCATCTGACAGTCAATCAGCGTTACTCCGGCGGCAAACAATATTGGCGCTGCAGTGGCGAAAGCCAGTTTTGATGCGTTGCTGCGTCTCGAGAACATCGATTCTCCGAATACGGCGCTGCCGATGGTCAGACCATAAAAGCCGCCACATAGGTATCCGTCTGTGTCCCAGCATTCCACGCTGAACGCCCGCCCGGCACGCTGCAATCTGCCGTAGCAGTCGATGATTTCATCGCAGATCCAGGTGCCGCTTTCATAGTCGCGTGGCTGTGCGCAGGCCTGAATAACGCTGTCAAAAGCCAGGTTGCAGCTGATACTGAGTTGCTCGCGGCGCAACAGTTTGCGCACCGTACGCGGCAGATGAAAACTTTCGGCGGTAATGACCGCGCGCGGGGCAGGGCTCCACCATAGCCGTGCTTCCCCCGGATCATTCCAGGGAAAGATCCCTTTACGGTAGGCGCTGTCCGCCCATAGCGGACTTACCCGGCCTCCGGCTGCGAGCAGGCCGTTGGGTTCGTTCAGGGCTTTTGACGTAGCCGGAAATACCGGCGGAAGGACTTCATCTAGCCAATCAATCATGATAAACCCGTGGTAAACTTCGCCTCTGAATAAGGGTAACGGGAAGGGTATTTTGCCAAAGGATACGTCTGAAGCAGGTTTTCAGCCAGCAACAACACCGGATTCTGCTTCTGCCGGCAGCTGGCAGCGGCGCCATGATGTTATTTTTTTGCTGCTGACGCTGGTCAGCCTGCTACTCCTGCTCGCTCTGTTTTCGTATACCCCCTCCGATCTGGCCTGGTCCGCGGCGGGAGAGGGGGCAACTCATAATTCGGTTGGCCGTATTGGTGCGGTCATCGCCGACCTTCTTTTTCATGGCCTGGGTTACCTGGCTTTCGCTCTGCCTCTGCTGGTCATGGCCAAGCTGTGGTTACTGTTCCGCAAAGCTCCGCGACCCGGCGGTCGCATCTGGTTGTTGCGCACACTCGGCATGGTGCTCTCTGTCAGCATGCTGTGTGCGCTGGCTGAGATGAGCATCTGGCATGGCGAGGGTTTGCCTGTTGGCTCTGGCGGTATCGTTGGCAAGGTGATTGTCGGCGGTTTTCTGCCGCTGTTCAGCTTCGTTGGCTCGGCCATTATTTTTACCGCATTACTGGCTCTGGGGCTGATGCTGTTTCTTGAATTTTCCTGGCTGCAACTGTTCGACCGCCTGGGCGGATGGTTGCTGGAATTGCGTGAACGCAGTATCGCCCGTCGCCAGAGTGCACGGCATGTCAGCTCAGATGCAGTTGCGGTAACCGGTGATTATAACGACACAGATAATTATGAGAGCTCTGCTGAGCAGGCTGAGGCGGAGCCTGTCAAAGCTCCCGCAGGTAAAAAGGACAAAGCAACATCCGTAAGCACCAATAAGCCAGGTGATGAGGTCGCAGGTTTCGATCGTTTCTTCAGCCGAATGGATGCTGCTACAGCCGCTGCAGACGATGACGTCGAACCATGGCTTGGCGATCTGGATGTTTTCAGCAGCAGCGATGATCAGGTTGCGGCCAGTGATAACCTTGCAGTAACTGATCTGCCGCCACGCCAGGAAAAAACCACTCCGGCCGTCACGCCGGAGCCAGCGGCTGACACATCAGAAATCCCTCCATGGGAAGATACGCCGGTAAAAACCAAAACGGTAAATGCCGAGCCTGCTGAGACTGCAATTCCTATTGAACCTCTGGCGCGTAAAGAGAGCCGGCCAAGTGAGCGGGCTCAGCGTGAGTTACAGGGAACATTGTTTAAGAGCGATCAGCCGCTGCCCTCCATCGCGTTACTTGATCCGCCGCGTAATGATCAGAAAAGCGGCTTTTCGCCGGAGCGTCTGCAGGAAATGTCGAAACTTCTGGTGCAGAAACTGGCGGACTTCGGTGTAAAAATCGAAGTGACTGCTGTGGCACCGGGCCCGGTGATTACCCGCTTTGAAATTCAGCCGGCACCCGGCGTAAAGGCCAGCAAGATTTCGAATCTGGCCCGCGATCTGGCGCGCTCTATGGCGATGATCAGTGTGCGTGTGGTTGAGGTAATCCCCGGCAAGTCGGTCATGGGGATTGAAGTACCCAACGAAGATCGCGCCGTGGTGTCACTGTCCGAAGTATTATCCTCGGAAGAATATGACCGCTCAAAATCGCCGCTGACTCTGGCTTTGGGGCACGATATTGGTGGTAATCCGATCATTACCGATCTGGCAAAAATGCCTCACCTGCTGGTTGCCGGTACAACTGGTTCCGGTAAATCGGTTGGGGTGAACGCCATGCTGCTTAGTCTGCTGTTTAAATCGACACCGGATGAGCTGCGCCTGATTCTGGTTGACCCGAAAATGCTGGAATTGTCGGTATATGAAGGAATTCCGCACCTGCTGACGCCGGTCATTACCGATATGAAAGAAGCCGCCAACGGTCTGCGCTGGTCGGTTGCCGAAATGGAAAGGCGCTATATGCTGATGGCCGCGATGGGCGTGCGTAACCTCGCCGGCTACAACAAGAAGGTCCGTGATGCTATCGAAGCCGGACAGCCGCTGACAGACCCTTTATGGCAGATTGATAAGTCCTTTGAAACGACACCGCCAGCGCTGGAGCCTCTGCCTTATATTGTCATTGTGATCGACGAATTTGCCGACATGATGATGATGGTGGGTAAAAAGGTGGAAGAGCTGATTGCCCGTATCGCGCAAAAAGCCCGTGCTGCTGGTATTCATATGATTCTGGCGACTCAGCGTCCGTCGGTGGATGTTATTACCGGCTTAATTAAAGCCAACGTGCCGACCCGGATTGCGTTCCAGGTGTCATCCAAAATCGATTCTCGCACCATTCTTGATCAGGGCGGAGCGGAGCAACTGCTCGGACACGGTGACATGCTGTATATGCCACCGGGAAATGCTTTGCCTGAGCGTGTGCATGGCGCCTTTGTTGACGATGATGAGGTTCACCGTGTGGTGGCCGAATGGAAGCTGCGTGGCGAACCCAATTATATTGAGGAAATCACCAGCAGCGATGAAGACGGCGGCGGGGCTTTCTCACTGGAAGGCGGTGATGAAAAAGACGATCTGTATGATCAGGCGGTCGCCTTTGTCACCGAAAGTGGCAAATGCTCTATTTCCTCTGTGCAGCGCAAACTGCGCATCGGCTATAATCGCGCCGCACGCCTTGTAGAAACAATGGAGGCGGCCGGTGTTGTATCATCGCCGGCACATAATGGCTCACGTGAAGTGCTGGCTGGCGCTCCGCCGAATTACTGAGCGGATTTTATTTTGACGTACGCTAAAAAAGTGGTAACCGACGTGTTTTTATCTGAATTCTTCCGCAAATATTTGCTGATTTTTATGGGTGCTTTAACTTTCAGTCTGCCTTCCGGTGCGCAATCATCCGGCGATGCCTTAGCGGATTTTTTACTGCGCCTGAAACAGCTGCAGAGTCTTGAATCCTCTTTTGTGCAGACCACCCGCGATACATCCGGACGCATTCTGCAACAGATGAGTGGCAGTCTGACCGTCGCCAAGCCCGGAAAAATGCGCTGGCAGACCGATGCACCTTTTGAGCAGCTGGTTGTTTCTGATGGCAAGCTGATCTGGATTTACGATATGGATCTGGAGCAGGTAACTATTCGCGACATGGATCAGCGTGTTCAGGAAACTCCGGCTTTGCTGCTGAGCGGCAGTACTGCCGATGTTGAAAAAAGTTTTGTTGTTGCTAAAGAAGTGGCCAGCAACGAAATTATTTTCCAGCTGGTACCCAAAGATCCGAGCCAGTTGTTTGAGTCGCTGGAATTTCATTATCAGGGCAAAAACCTTAAGCGCATGATGATTTACGATGCGGCCGGTCAGGTGACGGAAATTTCATTTTCAGCCGCCAATGTGAACACCGCCGTAGATCCTTCCGCTTTTATATTTGATGTACCTGAAGGTGTGGACGTAATCGACGGACGCCATGGCATCTGATCTTTTTGGCAATCATACGCCCGCATACGAACCGCTAGCCTCAAGACTTCGTCCGCAGCGGCTGGAACATTATATCGGCCAGGAACATGTTATCGGGCCGGGCACGCCATTGCGTAAATCACTGGATGCCGGGCAGCTGCATTCGGTTATTTTCTGGGGACCGCCGGGCGTAGGTAAAACCACGCTCGCACGCCTGATTGCACAATACGTTGATGCGGCTTTTCTGGCCCTCAGTGCGGTAATGTCCGGGGTTAAAGAAATCCGTGAGGCAGTGCAGCGCGCGCAGCAATACCGTGCAACGGGTCGTAAAACGGTGTTGTTTATTGACGAAGTCCACCGCTTTAATAAATCCCAGCAGGATGCCTTTTTACCCTATGTGGAAGACGGCACCTTTATCTTCGTTGGCGCGACAACCGAAAACCCTTCCTTTGAATTAAATAATGCCTTGCTGTCCCGTGCTCAGGTCTATGTTTTAAAAAGTCTGAGTGCGGAGCAGTTGCAGCAGATTTTGCAGCAGGGGATTGCGCAGCTTGATCCTGCGCCGCGAGCCAGTGCAGAAGCGTTGCAAATGATCGCCGATGTCGCCGATGGTGATGCGCGACGTGCTTTGAATATGCTCGAATTCGCGCTGCAGCTCAGCGGCGAAGATGAACTCAGTGTTGCGGTTGTTAAAGAATTGCTGGGTAATCAGGCGCGTCGTTTTGATAAAGGCGGTGAGGCTTTTTACGATCAGATTTCAGCGCTGCATAAATCGGTGCGCGGCTCGGACCCGGATGCAGCTCTTTATTGGTTTGCACGCATGCTGGATGGCGGCTGCGATCCTTTGTATATCGCCCGCCGGGTCGTGCGTATGGCCAGCGAAGATATTGGCAATGCCGATCCGCGTGCCCTGACGCTGTGTGTGAATGCCTGGGATGTGCAGGAACGGCTGGGGTCGCCTGAAGGTGAGCTGGCCATTGCGCAGGCAGTTACTTATCTGGCCTGCGCGCCGAAAAGTAATTCGGTCTATAAGGCGTTTAATAAAGTGCGGGCGATGATCGCTTCGCAGCCAAGCTACGAAGTGCCTCTGCATTTACGCAATGCGCCAACCAAATTAATGAAGCAGCTCGATTACGGTGCGGAATACCGCTATGCCCATGACGAACCGGATGCCTTTGCCGCCGGTGAAAATTATTTTCCGCCGGAACTGAAAGATACTCAGCTGTACGAGCCGGTAAACCGTGGGCTGGAAAGTAAGATACGGCAGAAACTGGAGCATCTTCAGCAGCTGAATCAGCAGTCCACACAACAGCGTTACCCACTGAGTGACGCAGGAGAGGGTGAATGACGTATCTGTGGATCGGCATCGGGGGTGCGCTCGGCGCCATTTCCCGTTATCTGCTGGCAACGGCCGTTTTCCGCTGGGCCGACAAGCCCTTTCCCTATGGCACCTTAACAGTGAACCTGCTAGGCTCCTTCGCCATCGGTATGGCCTATATTTGGCTGGTAGAACACCAGTGGGGCGGTGATCATCACAAGCAACTGGCGATGATCGGCTTCCTCGGTGCCTTTACCACCTTCTCTACGTTTTCATTAGAAAGTATTGCACTGCTGCAGCAGGAGCGTTGGCTGGCGATGGCCAGCTATGTCGGCTTCAGTGTTACAGGCTGCCTGCTGGCGACTGCCGCAGGCATGTGGTTATCTAAATCCTTGGTATAAGAAACAATGCTGGACGTTAAGTTTATTCGCGACAATCTGGATCAGGTAAAAGCAGCCCTGGCCAAGAAAGGCTTTATGTTTGATGAAGCCGAATTCACCCGCCTGGACGATGCGCGCAAAGCCGCACTGACCAGCGCTCAATCCCTGCAGGCCGAGAAGAAAAAAGCGTCCAAACAGATTGGCGCATTAATCGGTCAGGGCATGTCTCCGGAAGATGCTAAAGCTCAGGTGATGGGCAGTATCGATTCTGATATCGGTGAAGCGGAGCTGGCAGCAAAACAGGCTGAACAGAGTCTGCGCGAATTGCTGATGAGCATTCCGAACGTGCCGCAGAACGATGTGCCATTTGGTTCTGACGAAAATGATAACGTTGAAGTGCTGACCTGGGGTGAGCCTGTTGCGTTCAGTTTCGAGGCCAAGGATCACGTTGATCTGGGCGAGCCGCTGGGTCTCAGCTTTGACGACGGCGCTCTGGTTGCCGGCTCCCGTTTTGTGGCGATGAGTGGCGCCATGGCGCGTCTGCATCGTGCTATTACCCAGTTTATGCTCGACACCCACAGCGAAGAACACGGCTACGAAGAGACCTATGTGCCTTACCTGGTGAATCGCCAGGCGCTGGAAGGTACCGGTCAGTTGCCAAAATTCGAGGAAGATCTGTTCAAGGTGCCGGGTGAGAAAGATTTCTACCTGATTCCGACAGCTGAGGTTCCGGTCACCAATTTGCTGCGCGACAGCGTGACGGACAAGACTCTGCCAATTAAAAAAGTGGCACATACTCCGTGCTTCCGCAGTGAAGCAGGCAGTTATGGTCGCGATACCCGCGGTATGATCCGCCAGCATCAGTTCGACAAAGTAGAGCTGGTGCAGTTTGTCCGCCCACAGGATTCTGATGCCGCACTGGAAGAATTAACCGGTCATGCGGAAGCCATTCTGCAAAAGCTGAATCTGCCATACCGCAAAGTGATTCTGTGCGGTGGCGACCTGGGCTTTTCTGCAGCCAAAACCTACGATCTGGAAGTCTGGCTGCCGGGTCAGCAGAAATACCGTGAAATCTCTTCCTGCAGCACCTTTGGTGATTATCAGGCGCGCCGCATGCTGGCCCGCTGGCGCAACCCGGAAACCGGCAAGCCAGAACTGCTGCACACCCTGAACGGCTCCGGTCTGGCGGTTGGCCGCACCATGGTTGCGATTCTGGAAAACTATCAGCAGGAAGACGGCAGCATCGTTGTTCCTGAAGCGCTGCGCCCTTATATGCGTGGCCTTGAAGTCATCCGCCCATGATGAATCTGCCCCTGGTTCTCCGGGGGAGTGCCCGGCCTTTTGTGCTGATTGGGGGCGGTCAGGTTGCCGCCCGCAAGCTACTGACATTACTGAAAGCCGGCGCTCAGGTTCAGCTGATTGCCCCCGAGCTGCACGCGGACATTGCCGCCTGCGCCGGAAATCCTCTCCTTAGCATTGAACAACGTCCCGCCAGCCTTACCGAAACCTTTGATTCCGGTTCACTGGTGGTTCTGGCGACCGATAACCATGCGTTGAACAAGCAGCTGACAATTAACGCCCGCAAGGCCGGTTGTCTGGTGTGTCGCTGTGATGAAACTGAAAACAATGATTTTATCTTTCCGGCGGTGATCGACCGGTCGCCGCTGCTTGTCAGTATTTCAACCAGTGGTGCATCGCCGGCACTGACGCGCTATGTGCGTCAGCGTCTGGAAGCTTTTTTGCCGCAGGAATACCGCGACCTTGGAGCCTTTGCTGAGCGTCTGCGCGGGCAGATTAAGCAGCAGCTTGCTGCGCCGCTGCGAGCCGGGTTCTGGCGCCGCTGGATCGGCAGTCTGGCGCCTGAGCTGATACTGGCGCGACAGGCTGAGCGGGCCGAGGCTGTTACTGCAGAGTTGCTGAATGGAAATGTTGAGCAGCAGGGCGAAGTCTATCTGGTGGGCGCCGGCCCCGGCGATCCGGATCTGCTCACATTCCGTGCTCTGCGCCTGATTCAGAGTGCTGATGTGGTGTTTTACGACCGTCTGGTCAATCCACTGATCCTGGACTTTATCCATCCGCAGGCTGAACGCTTTTATGTCGGCAAGGCAAAAAGTGACCATGCGGTACCACAGGAAGGCATTAACCAGTTATTGGTTGATGCCGCTCAGCGTGGCAAAAAAGTACTGCGCCTGAAAGGCGGAGATCCTTTTATTTTTGGTCGTGGCGGTGAAGAAATTGAGGAGCTGGCCGCGGCTGGCATTCCGTTTCAGGTGGTGCCGGGCATTACCGCAGCCAGTGGCTGTGCAGCCTATGCCGGCATTCCGCTGACACATCGTGATCACGCACAAAGCGTGCGCTTTGTAACCGGGCACCTGAAGAACGGAACCTGTGACTTACCCTGGCAGGAGCTGGTTCATCCGGGACAAACGCTGGTGATATATATGGGGCTGAGTGGTTTACCGCATATCTGCGCCCAGCTGATGGCAGCCGGAATGGATATAACAACACCGGTGGCCCTGGTTGAGAAGGGAACCTTGCCAGACCAGAAGGTTCATGTCAGTACTCTGGAGGATATGCCTGACTACATCGCCGGACGCACCATTCAGGCTCCGACACTCACCATTGTCGGTTCGGTTGTTAGTCTGCACGAGCGGCTGAAATGGCGTTAAAAACCGACCTTTCCTGACGTTAGCCTGCCGCTTGCGGAAGCGGCAGAGTCAAAAATATGCACTATGCTTGGACTTAGTGGTTGTAACTATCAGGTCTGAGCAATGAGTCTTCTGAATTCTTTAAGTATTAAAACCAAAATCCTGTCTCTCACTGGCGTTGCGGTTCTTGGTTTTATCGTCAGTATTCTGGTGAATACCAATATGAATACGGCGAACTCTGAGCGTCTGCAAACGATTCAGAAGACCTTCTTCCCGGTGGTTGAGATTTCAAAGGCTAACCTTGTGCGCCTGTCCCGTCTTGAAGAGCTATTTTCCACCGCAGTGAGCACCGGTGAAATGGACTTTGTGAATGCCGCAGAAAAAGTCAGAAAAGAAGTTACTGACGCGCTGGCAAAGCTTGAAACCATTTGGCCGGAACGTGCTGCTGAGGTAGGCGATACCCGCAATGCATTTAATGCCTATTTCACCGCAGCTAAAAAACTGTCGGGTGGCATGATCGACGGCACACTGGAACCATCGTTAATGTCGTCATCCATCGACACCATGAACACCGCTTTGGCGACAGTCCGCAAACTGATGCAGAAGTACAGCGATGATGGCCTTGAGGCGTTCAATCAGACGGTCGCCCAGTCTAATGAGGCCGCGCAAAATGCATTGTCTATCGGTTTGGTTGTTACTCTGGTAACGCTCGTGTTTCTCGCATTTGTTGCCTGGAGCACCAGCAGCTCAATCAATACCGCAGTGAACAGCCTTCTGACATCCCTGAAAGATATTGCTTCTGGCGAAGGGGATCTCACCCGGCGTATATCCAAATCATCCAATGATGAAATTGGCGAGGTGGTTGATTGGTTCAATCAGTTTGTCGACAAACTGCATCGCAGCATTGGTGAGGTGGTTGCAACCACCAGACCTCTGAGTGGCGTATCCGGCGATCTTGGCAGTCTTACGTCGCAGACATCGCAGATAACAGAGCAGCAGAACCGGGCAACAGAAGAAGTGTCTTTTGTTGTCGATGAAATGGTTGCCAGTGTTAAAAATGTTTCCGTGAATGCCAGCTCCGCGGCTCAGGCGGCTCGGGAAGCAGATCAGGCAGCCAAGGAAGGTCGTACCATTGTGAATGATACGGTTAAAAGCATTAATGCTCTGGCCGGTGAAGTTGAGCGTGCCAGTGAAGTTATTCGCAAACTAGAAGCAGATACAGCAAACGTAGGCAGTATTCTGGATGTGATTAAAGGTATCGCCGAACAGACCAATCTGCTTGCATTGAACGCAGCCATTGAAGCCGCCCGCGCGGGTGAGCAGGGGCGAGGGTTTGCGGTGGTTGCCGATGAAGTACGTACACTGGCTTCGCGTACCCAGGATTCGACGCAGGAAATTCAGGCGGTTATTGAAGAGTTGCAGTCTGCTGCACGTTCAGCGGTTGAGGTCATGAGTTCCAGTAAAGAGCGGGCACAAACCAGTGTTAGCCAGGCGGCAAAAACTGATGAAAGTCTGCAGGCGATCACCAGTAAAGTTGAATCGATTACGGCGATGAACAGCCAGATCGCTTCCGCAACTGACCGCCAGGAACAGGCTGCGCACAGCATCAAAGATAACGTGGTCGGCATTAAAGATACCTCGGCGACAGCGATGGCCAGTATGCAAAAAGTGGCAGCGGCCAGTCGCTCATTGACGGAGATTGCGCAGACACTGCAGCGTATTACCGGGCAATTTAAAGTCTGAAGCATGGGGCGCTAAATATAAAAAACCGGCATCTTGCCGGTTTTTTTATGACTGCTGCTATTTCCATGGCCTGTCTATGCCAGCAGGCTACGGTCTCTGTTGTTCCATGCATCACGGCATCGTTGCAAGGCTGTATCAATATCATTGTTTCTTTCAATAGCGCACAGGGCCAGGGCCGCTGTCTGTAAGATAGCGCTGTTGGCGTAAGTATTTTCTGCTTTCCCTTGCCATATCTGCGCCAGCCAGTCGATATCGGTGTTCTGGGGCTTATCATCAATGTGAGATGCCAGTTTCGGAATGTGAATTTCACCGGCTTCTTGTGCAAAAAAGCTCTGCGCAGTGCAGTCGCGTTCCGGATTAACTTCAAACTCGCCGCCTTCTCCTTTTATCACCAGAGCATCATTCTGATTCAGTCGGGCAGCATCGATGTGAGTGAAGGCGTAATTTGGATGAAATACCCCCTGAACGCTGGCGATGCTTGCAGGGGCAATGGTCTTCATTACCGTATTGATTGGCGAACGGACTCCGAGGATCGATTTCAGGGATAACCAGCGCTGCAGTTGCGGATTCAGCACAGAGCAGGGCAGATACATTAATGGCGCTGTCGCTGAAATCGACAAAATGTCATTCAGTGTGCCTGCAACCGGGATTCTGAAATGGGCAAAAACGTCGGCCATATAGAGGCGGCCGGAGGTATGGGCTTCGGTGCCATGAAACAGAATGCGATATCCCATCTGTGTCAGCAGTAAGGCTGACAGGAAACACCAGAATGGCTGGCGGCGTTTGCCGGCGTAGCTTGGCCAGATCAGGTCGGCCGGAATGTCAGCAGGCCATAGCTGATTAATAGCGGCGGCAAAGCCGGCCAGCTCTTCCGCGCTTTCTTCTTTGACGCGCATCAGCATGAAAATAGCGCCCAGCTGCTCTGGCTCGTACTCACCGGCGAGCATCGTTTGCATGGTGAACTGAGCTTCTTCATAGGACATGCTGCGGCTGGCGTTTTTCCCGCGGGCCAGAATGCGGACGTAATCCGCCAGTTTGTGTTGCGAATTCAAAGGCAATTCTCCGGGCGGGGCAGGCCTGCAATTTTGGCAGCCACTTTGGCCGGGCTGCCGGGAAATAATGTCAGCAGATAAATGCTGCCTGCTTTATCGGCACCGAGTGTCTGCTTAAGGTATTTGCTCAATGGGCGCATCGCCGGAGCAAGATCGTACTGTTGGTAAAAGTCACGAAGCGCCCAGAGGATTTCCCAGTGATCCGGAGTCAGCTCAATGCCTTCGCTTTGGGCCAGCTCAGCAGCAACGGCCTCTGACCAGTCGCCCAGATTCTGCAAAAAGCCGTCCTTATCGAGTTGTAATTCGCTCATGGGGTTATAACTTCCAGCTCAGGGTGCGGGGATATTGCAAGCAAAGTTCGACCCACTGCGCATCTTCAATGGCTATGGCTCCGGGGATCTCTGGCAGGCCTCTCTGGGTGCAGTCTGCGATGCGGTAGTAGCATGGATGGCTGCTGTCCCAATTAGGCAGGGCGTATACGCCATCACCGATAAAGGCGATGGCATCTTCGCTGCTCAGGCTGCGTCTGAGATCATTTAAGCTGGATAGCTGACTGGTAAGTAGCAGGTGCAGGGTCATATTAAAAACTCAGACAGTATTGGGCGCTGCTCAGTAACGATGGAATTTGAGGGGTGCTGAGAGGCTGAGCCAGTTTGTTTATGCTGGCCACTGGGATATTGAATGCCTGCAGGTCATCTGCAGCATAATAAACCGTCTCGCAGTCATACATTGGCAAGGCATTGATGATTTTTGCAGGCGATTTCCCGCCCGGCTTGCGCGCTTCCTGAGTGTTCAGCAGCCAGAATATGCCGGTTCCCTGAAACAGCAGGCTGATTTTATGCTCAAAGGCCGCCAGCGCCATCGCCATTTCCAGTGCTTCCGGGTCATTCCCCGGGGCGGTGCGAATTAAAATACAAACAGTGCTCATAAGCCCTCAGAAGTCGATGATACGGTCAGAATCCAGCGCTGCTTCGGCCATTTCGCCCAGTCCTGCAAGTTCAAAGCCTTCGGCCAGAGTGTCTGTGGGCAGGTTGTAGCGCTGCCGCTCTGTTTTGTCGACCACACCCCTGCGCAAGGCGTTAGCAATACAGACCTGTAGTGAAAAACCATGCTCAGTAGCCAGGGCCTGCCACTGCTGGCTGATGGACGGCTGCCCCTGCACCGGATTCTGTGTGCTCAGAGCGGCAAAAACGGCGTCCTGATAGAAAAATACGCGCTGCAGAGTATGTCCCTGCGAGAGCAGGGATCGGGCAAATTGCTGCGCCAGAGTATGGGATATGCCGGAGTGCGGACTCTGGGTCAGAAGTAGCGAAAACGTGGCCATAACATGGGTCCGGAAAGGTTGCTGCTATGGTAATCGGCTGTGCCAATAATGCAAAGCGGAGGTTGGTTTTGCCGCTATCGTGTTGATTTATAAAAAAAAGTATTGACCCAAATTCTGGATTCAGTATTATACGCGCACTGTTCGGAGGGATGGCTGAGCGGTTAAAAGCACCGGTCTTGAAAACCGGCATAGGTTAATCCCTATCTAGGGTTCGAATCCCTATCCCTCCGCCAAATACCAAAAGGCCAGCGCATGCGCTGGCCTTTTTTTTATGCCTGAAAAGCTCAGGAAAGAGCTGCCTGGATGAGCAGGTACAAGCTACAGCCCGCAACCAGTGTGATAGCCAGCCACTCGGCCTGATAGATTTTTGCCAATAAGGCAGGGGAGACAGAAACCTCATCCTGATGTGAGGAGGAACGTTTGATAATCATGATGCAATTCCACTGCGATGACCTGCAGTAAGAATGACTTAGGTTTTATGCCGGTGATGTTGTAGTCGTGTACATATTCTGTATCGCTGAGTAATCAGTCACCGGCGTTGTGTGATTATCTTTTACCCAGCATTTCATTGATAAATTCACATACTGAACGCCCCAGGGCGTTCAGGTTGTATCCCCCTTCGAGGATGGCCATCCACGGAATATTGCGCGAGGCGGCATATTCCTGAATCCAGCGCCCAATCCAGCGATAGTCATCGTCCAGCAGGCACAGCTCAGCCATAGGGTCATCCCGGTGAGCATCGAATCCGGCCGAGACAATAATCACCTCGGGTGCAAAGCCGCGCAGCGCGGGTGCCCATGATTCTTCGACCTTGCTGCGGAATTCATCGCTGCCAGTACCGGCATTCAGATGAACGTTAATCAGGTTGCTGTATTTGTCGATCTGATAGTGGGAGTAGGGGTAAAACGGGTGCTGAAAGCTTGAGCAGATTAAAAACCGGGGATCGTTTTTGAGAATGTCGACGGTGCCATTGCCCTGGTGTGCATCAAAGTCGAGGATGGCTACGCGCTGCGCATGGTGAACTTCTGCTGCCCGCAGTGCTGTAATCGCGACATTATTAAAAAAGCAGAATCCCATACTTTTACGGTGTTCAGCATGGTGACCCGGTGGGCGCACGGAAACAAAAGCGTTGTCATATTTACCCGCCATAATGTCGTCCAGTGCCAATGTGCTGGTGCCGACAGAATAGAGAGCTGCATCAAGGCTGCCGGAGGACATTGGTGTATCCTCGTCGACATAAATATGACCCTGCTTGGGCTGAATCAGCTGTAGCTGGTCAACATAGCCCGGGCTGTGGGCGCGCAGGATATCTGGCTTATGCGCGGTCTGACCGTCAAGAATGGTTAGCTGATCCCACACTCCTCGCGATTTGAGCTGTTGCTCAATCGCCAGAATACGCATGGCGTGTTCCGGATGTTCATCGCCGGTATCGTGCTCAAAATGCTGCTGGAAGGAGTAGTAGGCTGTGGTCATATGAGGTAGTTTTTGTCTTTTTGTGTGCCCAGTGTATATAGGGCCAGTGTTTACGCCAACTAAACTTAAGGATCATTCCTTATGGGAACCCGCTCTCTCGAGTTATTTTTTCAGCCTAAAACAATTGCCGTCATCGGTGCCTCTGAGCGGGTCGGCAGTCTCGGCGGTGCCATTGTGCGCAATCTGGTCAATGGCGAATACCCCGGTGTAATCATTCCGGTGAACTCGCGCGGCTATAAAGAAGTGTACGGCATACCGGCTTTGTCCCGCATAGGGCAGATTGATGGTGCTGTCGATCTGGCCATTATCTGTACTCCGGCGGAAACCGTCCCGAAGATTATTAAGCAGCTTCATAGTAAGAATGTTGGTGCTGCTATGTTACTGACCGGTGGTATTGCCCGAACCCGTTCCTGGCAGTTCCGGCCATCGTCTGACCGTCTGAATCAGGTTATCCAGCAGACCCGGATGCGCATACTTGGCCCTGATTGTCTGGGCATGGTCATTCCCGGGCGTAAGCTGAACGCCAGCTTTCTCCATGTGCCGGTACGCAGCGGACATATTGCCTATGTCGGGCAATCGGGCACGCTGGCTTCCGGTGTTATGGATTGGGCATTCAGCCGTAATATCGGTTTTTCTCACGTGCTGACGCTGGGTAAGAGTCAGGACGTAACCCTGCCGGATCTGATCGACTACATCGTGCAGGAGCCTCAGGTACGCACACTGCTGATTCAGCTGGACGAAATAGGCTCTGGCAAAGCACTGATCCGTGCGTTACGGGCCGCTTCCCGGCATAAGCTGGTACTGGCGGTTAAGAGCAATCGTTTTCAGGAAAACCCATTAAACCGCATTGCCAGCCCGAAAGGGCTGCGTTCCCGTGATGCGTTGGTGGATGAGACTCTGGCCCGTGCCGGTGTGTTGCGGGTATCGGCCACTGACGAACTGTTTGATTGCGTCGATGCCCTGAGTCGTCGACGCGAAAGTTTTGGTCCGCGTCTGGCAATTATCGCTAATGGTCGCGGGCCGGCGATATTGGCGATGGACCGGCTGTTGCACGACAAGGGGAGGCTGGCAACACTGTCAGAAGACACCCGTACCCATCTGCGCAGCCTGCTGCCTGAATATGTGAAAACCGACAATCCGGTGCTGCTGAATCCGGAGCTGAAGCCGCAGCAGCTGGCGGCGGTTGCCAATACGCTGCTGCGCGACAAGCAGGTTGATGCCTTACTGGTCATCTACATTCCGAGTCTTGGCTCAGACCCGCTGGCCAACGCCGAAACACTGGTCAAAATCGCTCAGCACAGCAATAAAAGCGTGCTGACCAGCTGGATGGGGGAGTACTCGGTGGAAGCTGCGCGCGAATGCTTCGACCAGCATGGTATTCCCACTTTTGATACACCGGACAATGCCATTAAGTCTTATATGTACATGGTGCAGCACCAACGTACTCAGGATCTGTTGCGTGAGACGCCGGAGAGTCTTGAGATTCCGATTTCTTCCGTGCACACCGAAGTCGATAAAGCCATTCTGGCGGTCCATCGCCCTGGTGATTATCTGCTGCCGGATCAGGCCTGGGATCTGCTCAATGCCTATGGTTTCTCCTGTGCGGAAAACCGCTATCGCGCCTCGCTGTCGGAGTTGCTGAGCGTAGCGGAAGAAGTCAAAGGCCCCTGGGTATTACGGGTACATCACCGTGATTACCTCTATCCCTTTGCTTACGGCAACAACCCGCGCGAGCGTCTGCGTTCGGTGGCGCGCGAACTGAAAACCATTGAAGATGTCACCAATGCCGCAGAGGATCTGGAAAGCAAGATTGCCACGGCCTTTCCGAACAGTCCGGTGCTGGGTTACACCCTGCAAACCATGCACAGGGCGCTGGACAACCTGCAGTTTTCTTTTGGTATTGGCCGCGATTCTGAAATCGGCCCTTACCTGTTTTTTGGTGGTGGTGGCTCCACTGCCGACATCCTGGTGGATCGTCAGGTGGCATTGCCGCCGCTGAATGCCAATCTGGCGGAAAAACTGATTAAACGCAGCCACTTTTATCAGGTGCTGAGTGAGCGTTCTGACAATATTGAGCGTGAACTGGTAACACTGGAGCGCTGGCTGGTTGCGCTGTCACATATGGCGCTGAACCATCCGTGGATGGCGGGCTTTGAAGTGAACGCCATCCGCCGTCAGGTGGGTCGCTATATGGTGATTGGTGTGGCTGGCGAGGTTGGGCATCCAGCGAAAAGCGCCATCATGCCTTATCCGAAAGAGCTGGAAAGCCAGTATGAAAGCCGTAATGGCCACGCCTACGATGTGCGTCCGATCCGTGCTGAAGATGAACCGGCGCTGGAACGCTTTTATCAGCGCCTGAGTCCGGAATCGCTGCGCCTGAGATTCTTCTCGGCACGCCGCCAGTTTGATCACCGGGAACTGGCGCGCTTCACGCAGATTGATTATGACCGTGAAATGGCCTTTGTCGCGCTGCGCGAAGGGGAGTTGTACGGTGTGGTGCGGGTGTATATTGATGCCGATGATGTCGCGGCGGAGTTCTCGGTTATTATCGATGACAACTGTCGCGGAGAAGGGCTGGGGCTACGGCTGATGCAGGGCATTATTGGCTACCTGACCGAGCGTGGCGTGCTGCAGATTTTCGGCACTGTTCTGCCGCATAATGGTGGCATGCTGAAGCTGGCAGAGCGTCTGGGCTTCAGTGCGCACCACAATATGGATGAGGGGGTTGTGGAAGTGGGTAAGAATCTGAACCCGCTTAAATACGCCTGGCAGAGAAAACGAATGTACCCTCTGTGAACGGTTTGTTATATTTCCGCAAATAACAACGACAGTGCCATGATGCATTGCGCTGCTGAGATTGTGTAATAACGGGGTGGTCCCTTGATTAAAGTGCTGGTTGTCGATGACCATGAGCTGGTTCGCTCAGGTATCTCTCGTCTGCTGACAGACGCAAAGGGAATTGAAGTAGTCGGTGAAGCAGCAAGTGGTGAGGAGGCGGTTCAGTTCGCCAAAGAGCACTCACCCGACATTATTCTTATGGATATCCGCATGCCGGGTATTGGTGGGCTTGAGGCCACCCGCAAGATTACGCGTCATAATCCGGAAATTCAGGTGATTGCGGTCACTGCCTGTGATGACAATCCTTATGCCACGCGCCTGTTGCAGGCCGGGGCGGCAGGTTATATCACCAAGGGCGCAGACGCGGATGAAATGGTTCGCGCCATTATGAAGGTGAAGAGCGGGCAGAAGTACATCAGCCCGGATATTGCTCAGCGTATGGCCCTCAAGCCATTCCAGCAGGATCAGACGTCACCTTTTGATGAGCTTTCAGAGCGGGAAATGCAGATTACGCTGATGATTGTTGGTTGCCAGAAGGTCGCTGAAATCAGTGAAAAGCTGTTCCTTAGTCCTAAAACCGTCAACAGCTACCGCTACCGGATTTTCGAAAAACTCGAAATCGACAGCGATGTTGAACTGACTCTGCTGGCTATGCGCCACGGTCTGGTGGATCCTGCGGCGACCGCCTGATGGCAGACTTTGATATCAGTGCATTTCTGCAGACCCTGACCCAGCGGGCCGGGGTTTACCGTATGTTCGCGGCCGACGATGAATTGCTTTACGTCGGCAAAGCCAAGAATCTTAAAAACCGTGTTTCCAGTTATTTCCGTGCCCGTGGTCTGAACAGCAAGACGGTTGCGCTGGTCAGCCGTATTGATCATATCGAAGTGACCGTCACTGCTAGTGAGGCGGAAGCGCTGCTGCTTGAGCAAACGCTGATCAAACAGCACAAGCCGCAGTACAACATCCTGCTGAAAGACGATAAATCTTATCCCTTTATTCACCTGTCAGAGCACGACTTCCCTTTGCTGGCTTACAGAAGAGGGAAAAAACGCCGCGATGGCCGCTTGTTTGGCCCTTACCCGAATGCCGGCGCGGCGCGTGACACCCTGAATTACCTGCAACGATTATTTTTGCTGCGTTCCTGCGAAGACAGTTATTTCAATCACCGCAGCCGGCCCTGTCTGCAGTATGAGATCAAGCGCTGCTCTGCCCCCTGTGTCAATAAAATCAGCCAGCAGGATTACCAGCAAAGCGTACGCCAGGCGACACTGTTTTTACAGGGTAAAAGTCAGGAGTTGCTGCAGGAACTGCAAACGCAGATGCTGGCAGCGGCGGAAACCCTGGATTTTGAAAAAGCCGCCGCGTTGCGCGATCAGATTGAGCTGTTACGCCAGACTCAGGAAAAACAGTTTGTCGATGCCGGGCAGGGTGAAGCGGATGCCTGGGCCATTATTGAGTGGCAGAATGTTCTCTGCATTCACCGTCTGGCGTTCCGTCAGGGACGATTGGTGGCGAGTAAAAATTACTATCCGGAGAATCCGGCCGGTGAAAGCGATGAGCAGTTATTGCTGGATTTTATCAGTCAGTTTTATCTGGCTGACCATGCCCTTGAAGGCATTCCGCGTGATCTGGTCGTGGATGTCGGCGATGAAGATGTTGCCCCCTTGCTGGAGGCATTGCGCCTGCACCGTCAGGCAAGGGTTCAGCACAGTCGCGGTGGTCGTGGGCAGAACCGCAAGTGGCTGCATATGGCCAGCGAGAATGCCCGCACTGGTGCGCAGACAAAAATCTCGGGTCATCAGGCAGCACTGAATAAACTCAGTCAGGTTGCACAATTGCTGAATCTGGCCGAGCCACCAAAACGCATCGAGTGTTTTGATATCAGCCATGCGCAGGGTGAGGCGACTTACGCATCCTGTGTTGTGTATGGCGAAGAAGGTTTAATGAAACAGCGCTACCGGCGCTTCTCGATTAAAGGCGTTGTTGCCGGTGATGATTATGCCGCACTGGAGCAGGCGGTCACCCGCCATCTGACACGCCTGAAAGAGCAGGATGATTTACCCGGCTTGCTGTTGATCGACGGGGGGAAAGGCCAGATTGGCAGGATTCAGGAAGTGCTGCAGCGTTTGCAGTTGGGTTCGTTGCCGGCCTTTGGTATCTCAAAAGGAGAGACCCGCAAGTCGGGCTGGGAATTCTTGTGGGAAGCCGGTGCTACACAACCTATAATGCCCGACGCTCATCATGAGGGATTCCGTTTGCTGCAATGGGTGCGTGATGAAGCACACCGTTTTGCCATTACCGGGCATCGTAAAGCCCGGGCAAAATCGCGCAGTCAGTCGGATGTGGTTTCTCTGACAGGCGTTGGCCCTAAGCGCCGGCGTGAACTGCTGCTGCATTTTGGCAGTCTGAAAAACATGCGCAGCGCACCGCGCGAAGAGTTGGAAAAGGTTCCAGGCATTAGTAAAAAACTTGCCGAACAGATATTCATGCAATTACACGGCGAGTAACGGAGATACGTTTTAATGAATTTGCCCAACATACTGACCCTGAGCCGCATTCTGATGATTCCGCTGATGGTGGTCAGTTTTTACTGGTTTGGTCCGGACGGGAAGATCGGCGCAGCCGTGTTGTTTGCTCTCGCCGCCGTTACCGATTGGTTTGATGGTTATCTGGCGCGTAAGCTCAATCAGACAACCCCGCTGGGGGCCTTCCTCGATCCGGTGGCTGATAAGCTGATTGTAGCGGTCGCGCTGGTACTGCTGGTCGAAAACTTTGCCAGTATGTGGCTGACCATTCCGGCGTCCATTATTGTTGGCCGGGAAATTGTGATCTCAGCCCTGCGCGAGTGGATGGCTGAGCTGGGCAAACGGGCCAATATTGCCGTGAGTTATGTCGGTAAAGTAAAAACAGCACTGCAGATGGCCTCTATTACCATTCTGATGGCATCCGGTGATCATCAGCTGTTAATTGAAGCAGGTTATGTGACCCTTTATCTGGCTGCGGTACTGACCATCTGGTCCATGCTGGTTTATCTGCGTGCTGCCTGGCCGGAACTGCGTGGCAAAGCATAAATCGTCTAAGTGCTTAAAAAGTAAGAAAAAACACTTGACTCTCAGGCTGCTCCATTTAAAATGCGCAGCACTTAAGCGGGAATAGCTCAGTTGGTAGAGCACAACCTTGCCAAGGTTGGGGTCGCGAGTTCGAGTCTCGTTTCCCGCTCCAAATTTTCATTGCACTCAATGAATCTCGGCGCGATAGCAAAATGGTTATGCTGCGGATTGCAAATCCGCCGATGCCGGTTCGATTCCGGCTCGCGCCTCCAAATTCGGTGATCCCGACATTCGCCGAGCTGCGCGGCAAGATGCCCCGGTGGTGAAATTGGTAGACACAAGGGATTTAAAATCCCTCGGCCTATGGCTGTGCCGGTTCGACTCCGGCCCGGGGCACCATTTCTAGCATTCGCAGTACTCCTCCTTTTTAAAAACATCCGATGTGTTCTGCGATCGCAGCTTTAGGGATAATACCTGATACTCTGTTAATTTCCGGCTGAGACATCGTTTATGTTCAATTACATCGAACCTGTATTCCGTCCCCCCAGCGAAGCCCGCTCCCTTATTTTGCAGGTCACCAATGGCTGCTCGTGGAATCAGTGTACTTTCTGCGATATGTACACTCAGCCGCAAAAAAAATTCCGTGCCCGTGACGAAGCCGATGTGCTGAATGAAATCCGTCAGGCAGCTGCTCTGGGTCCGCGTTTTGAAAAAGTCTTTCTGGCCGATGGTGATGCCATGGTGCTGCCGGTGCGCCGCCTTACGAATATTCTGCTGGCCATTAAAGAACATCTGCCCTGGGTTAAGCGGGTGGGGGCTTATTGCCTGCCGCGCAACATTCGCAAAAAGTCAGCCGAGGAGCTGACCGAATTGCGCAGGCTGGGGTTGGGTATTCTTTATGTTGGCGCCGAAAGTGGTGATGATGACGTGCTGGGTTTTATTAAAAAAGGGGAAACCTGGCAGAGTACGCTGGATGCGCTTTTAAAAATAAAACAGGCCGGCATTCAGTCATCGGTGATGATCCTGAACGGTATGGGTGGTGTTGCCTACAGTGAGCAGCATGCGCGTAACTCCGCTCTGCTGATGAATGAGGCGCAGCCGGATTTTCTATCAACATTGATTGTCAGCTATCCGCTCGGCGATCAGCGCGTCGTTGAGGGTTTTAACGGCAACTACCAGCTTCCGGATCAGCATGATTTGTTTGTCGAACTGCGCGAGTTGATTTCTCATCTGGAGTTAACCAACACGGTTTTCCGCAGTGATCATGCATCCAATTATCTGCCGTTAAAGGGCACGCTTGGCGCCGATAAGCCCGCTATGCTGGCTCAGCTGGATATGGCAATTAATAATCCGGAACGTATTCGTCTGCGTCAGGAATGGCAAAGGGGGTTGTGATGAATCTGAATGCCCTGCAGCAACAGCTTGGCCTTGAAGCTGAAAATCAGTATCCACCGGTAGAAAAATGGCACCCGCAATTATCCGGCGATATGGATATGGTTATTCATCGTGATGGTACCTGGTGGCATGAAGGTGTGCAGATAAAACGTGAAAAACTGGTGCGCTTATTTGCCAGCATCCTGCGCAAAGAAGGTGATGAATATTTCCTGCTGACCCCGGTCGAAAAATGGCGCGTCAGTGTTGAGGACCGGCCGTTATTGATTGTAATGATTGAGCGTGTGGATGAAAGCATACGCGCCATCACCAATAGCGGAGATGTTGTAACCATCGGGCAGGATCATCCTCTGTTAATGAGCGAGCTGGATGGTGTTCTGTTGCCGGAAGTAAATGTCCGGGCTGATCTGTATGCGCGTTTTTCCCGCAATGCGTTTTACGATCTCAGTGATATGGCCCATGAAGATAATGATGGGCGCTATTTTGTTACCAGTGAGGGAAGTAAATATTTTTTATCCTGATCCGGAGTAATTATAAAAATAAGA
>NZ_DDCJ01000105.1:23409-53575 GCF_002335285.1 Thalassolituus sp. UBA2009 | reverse complement strand
AAATAAGACCTCGTGAAGGTCTTATTCATTCCGGAACATTTGTTTTAATGGTTAATTCTGAATATTTTCCCGCTTTTGTTTTTTAGCTTGAACCCTGCATAAACGCTCCTTACATTGCCGCCAATTCAATAATAACGAACACCATGGACGGCTATGCGCTACATTTTTCCTCTCTGTTTTTTATCTCCGTGCCTTGCTTTTGCTGCTCTGGACCCGGTTAGCGATACACAATTGGCTGATATTTCCGGACAGGACGGCATCACCATTGTTACATCTGCGCGGCTTACTGTTGGTCAGATTGAATATCGGGATGAAGGCCGCCTGCAGATCAACCAGGTTGCGTTGGGTGGTGCCAACAGAAGCAGCTATTTTGGCAAAGACTGGGGTTACAGTTCGCGCTCTGGCGATCGTCTTGATGGAACGATGATGACAGTCGATGTTCTTCCTGATGGTGACATCGTGCTATCTGCTTTTGTTGATCCCGGGCTGGGCGGAGGGGTGATTGATTTTGGGCTGTCGACCGGCCAGATCGCTTTATCTTCAGCGGATAATGCACACAGTGCTGCGCTGATTAACTCCGTTAGTGTCGCCGGGCTGGCAACGCAATACCGGATGAAAGTGGATGCACAGACGACGGATATTCAAATCCAGATGGCGATGGGGATTGCTGATCTGGATGTTGATGCAACCCCGCTGGGTATTAATGTACGCAATATGGTTCTGGCTAATCATACCTATTTTGAATCTCTGGAAGACTGGGGTTCTTCTGCGTTGTCATTATCGGATGTGCAATTGCCTGTTGGCATTAATATCCATGCCAGCGATCTTGGGCTGGATATTCGTCTGGTTAATTTTTTTGCCGATATGAACGTTGAAGCTATTGAACTGGCGCAGGAAAGTATTGGCAGAGTAGCTGTGGATGATCTCAATCTTGGTGGATTAAATATGCGCATCAGTGGGCATTTGTAAGGTACCGGAGGCTGAATAAAAGGCCTGAAAACAAAGGAGCGAAACTCCTTTGTTTTATCTGCAATAACGTTTCTACATATTCGGGTAGTTAGGGCCGCCAGCACCTTCCGGTGTAACCCAGGTAATGTTCTGCGACGGGTCTTTGATGTCGCAGGTTTTACAGTGAATGCAGTTCTGAGCATTGATCTGAAAATGCTTGCCGTTTTCGTCTTCTGTTATTTCATACACGCCAGCAGGGCAGTAGCGCTGAGCAGGCTCATTCCATTCGGGCAGGTTAACGCTCAGTGGAATGGAAGCGTCCTGCAGTTTCAGGTGGCATGGCTGATCTTCTGCGTGATTTACATTGCTGATAAAAACAGAGTCCAGCCGGCTAAAGCTCAGCTTGCCGTCTGGTTTCGGATAATCGATCTGCGGGCTCTTGGCAGCGGATTTCAGTGCGGTGTGATCGGGTGTGGTGTCGTGCAGGGTGAATGGCACTGGCAGAATGTTCTGATCGATAAAATTAAAGGCTGCGCCGCCAAATACTCCGAATTTATGCATGGCCGGGGCAAAGTTGCGGCTGCGCTGCAGCTCTTTGCAGGCCCAGGATGCTTCGAAGGCGGCAGTGAATTCTGTAATTTCATCGTGCTCACGCCCACAGCTTAAAGCGGCGACTATTTCTTCGGCGGCAATCATGCCGCTTTTCATTCCGGTATGAACACCTTTTATTTTGGCAAAATTCAGCATGCCGGCGTCGCAACCTATCAGCAAGCCTCCGGGGAATGTCATTTTCGGCAGGCAATTAATCCCGCCTTTGGCTGCAGCTCTGGCGCCATAAGAAACCCGTTTGCCGCCCTGTAGATATTGCTTTAATACCGGGTGGTGCTTCAGGCGCTGAAATTCATTAAACGGACTCAGGTGTGGATTGCTGTATGACAAATCGGTAAATAGTCCGACCACCGCCTGATTATTTTCAGTGTGGTATAAAAAGAATCCGCCGGCAGTGGATGATCCCATCAGTGGCCAGCCGGTACCGTGCAGTACCAGTCCTTCGCGGTGTCGGGCGGGGTCGAGGTCCCACAGCTCTTTAATACCAAGTGAGTAATGCTGAGGATCTTTACCGACATCCAGTTTGAATTCGGCCATCAGGCGCTTGCCCAGGTGGCCGCGGCAGCCTTCGGCAAATACGGTGTACTTGGCGCGCAGTTCCATGCCCGGTACGTATTCATCTTTTGGCTGACCGTTATGGTTAACACCCATGTCGCCGGTAATGATGCCTTTAATGACACCATCTTCGAGGATGTATTCTGCGGCGGTAAAGCCGGGGTAGATTTCTACGCCGAGGTTTTCAGCCTGTTCGGCCAGCCAGCGGCAAAGGCTGCCAAGCGAGACGATATAATTTCCCTGATTATGCATGGTTCGTGGTATGGCCCAATACGGCGCTTTAATGCTTCTTTTTTGTGTTGTCAGGAAATAAATATCATCGTGTGTTACTGCGACATTGAGTGGGGCTCCCCGTGCTTTCCAGTCAGGAAAAAGTTCTTTCAGTGCGCGGTCTTCGATTACGGCGCCAGACAGAATGTGAGCGCCAATTTCCGAGCCTTTTTCTACCAGACAAACGGAAATATCCTGTCCGGCGGCAGAGGCTGATTGTTTAATACGGCATGCGGCTGACAACCCGGCAGGGCCGCCACCAATGATTACCACATCGTATTCCATTGTTTCTCTTGTCATTGCGTTCTCCTCTGAGACTTCACCTGCTGGTAACGGTCAGAGTAAGCAAAGCGGTGCGGCTTGTTATCACCCCTGGGGGTGATAACCGCTATCAGGCGGGGGTGAAATTACGGTGATCTGTCGTCCTGACTGAGGAGTTTATGCAATGCTTCGGTCCGGTTTTCCACGCCGATTTTTCCGTACAGATTACGGATATGTACCTTCAGTGTGTTAAGTGATATGTGCAGCTGGCGGGCGATCTCTTTATTGGAATGCCCCTGGCTTACCAGCTCCAGAACCTGCTGCTCGCGTGAGGTCAGCAGGGTATCGAATGCCTGCGGGGATAATGTCCGGCCCGGCGTTTGCGGTATATGCTGATGCACCGGGTGCTCGTGCGGAAAATGCTCCAGCCAGCCGGGCAGCAGTGTGTTGATTTCATCATCACCGGCAAGTAACTGCAGCAGCAGTGCTTCTGCTTTATCCCAGTCTCGGAGTTGTAGTCTTTGCTCCAGTGCCTCCTGCAGATAGCCATTTAGCTCGAACCACTGCGCGGCTGTGGTCTGCCCCTGTTGCCGGAAATCTGCGTCCAGCCCGTTAAAATGTTGCAACAGGAAGCGGCGGAACAGGTCGTGATAGCGAAACCATACGCCGTGATTATCCAGTGGCAGCAGAAACAGATTGTGGCGATCAAGGTGGCTGATCACGCTCAGGCTGTCATTGCGTCCGGTCAGGGCATTGCACAGGCCGGCGGTGAAGCGTGGCACGGCTGCACTCAGCAGTAAGAAGTGCTGAATGTCGAGGCTCTGTTGTGAGAACACTTCATCAAGCAGGTAATCGGCAATGTTACGTTGCAGTGATGGCGCGGACAGCCCAGGGAGGGTGCTGTTGCTCTCGGTTTGGTGGTTTTCGACGGCAGGGGCTGGCGTTGTGTCGGCCTTCTGTAATGACAGCCCAATCAGCTGCAGGCCGGCAATCCAGCCTTCGGTTTCCCGGAAGTAAAGCTGACTCTGGTTGTTGTCGATCTGCAAGCTCATTGTCTGTTGCAGAAAACGGTTGCTGTCTTCTGCGGAGAAGCGCAGCTGGTGCTGATCAATCTCGACCAACTGATTGCTGGCGCGCCGTCTGGCCAGCGCCAGATCAGGCGCGCTGCGTGAGGTAATAACAATACGCAGTGACGGTGGCAGGTGGTTAAGAAAGCTGTTGAATTGCCCGCTCAGCTCTGGTGTTGCAACCAGGTGAAAATCATCCAAAACCAGCGTCATTGCATCGCGTGGTGAGGATGGGTTGATAGCGTCCAGCTCGTTGAGCAGCGCGATCAGGGCATTTTCCAGTGCGTGTTCGTTTTGATTGTCTCTCAACAGCTGCAGAGGGTGTTCGCCACAGCCGGGGGATGCCTGATTCAGTGCGATAATAAAGTAGCGCCAGAAAATCCCCGGAGCTGCCTGAGTATCGTCCAGCGCCAGCCATGAAAAGGTATGCGGAGAATGGTGCAGCCACTGGCTGATCAGTGTGGTTTTGCCATAGCCTGCGGGGGCTGAAATCACTACCAGCTGGCCGCCCTCGCTGCTGTTCAGGATTTGCAGCAGAGGCTCGCGCTGTACAATATTTTTTCTCAGTGGCGGAATGTAGAAGCGGGTTTTCAGCAGCATGGTGGTTTCTTATTGTCGAAAAAAAAGCGGGCAAGGCCCGCTTTCTTTTGTGAACAGCTTACATGTTCGGATAGTTCGGACCGCCAGCACCTTCCGGGGTTACCCAGGTGATGTTCTGAGACGGATCTTTAATATCACAGGTTTTGCAGTGAACACAGTTTTGTGAGTTGATCTGGAAGCGCTTGCCGTTTTCGTCTTCCACAATCTCGTACACACCGGCAGGGCAGTAGCGCTGCGCAGGTTCATCCCACTTAGGCAGGTTAACGCTCAGCGGAATGGAAGCGTCTTTCAGCTTCAGGTGGCACGGCTGATCTTCGGCGTGGTTTACGTTACCGATGAAGACGGAATCCAGTTTGGCGAACGAAATTTTGCCATCCGGTTTCGGATAGTTAATTTTCGCGCATTCTGCTGCTGGCTTCAGGGTTGCATAATCCGGCGTGGTGTCATGCAGGGTGACCGGAATCGGGAAGATGTTCTGGTCAATGAAGTTGAAAGCAGCGCCGCCGAACATGCCGAACTTATGCATTGCCGGGCCGAAGTTGCGGCTGCGGTGCAGTTCCTGGTAAGCCCATGAAGCTTCGAAGGCGGCCGTGAATTCAGTTACTTCATCATTGGCACGACCAGCCTGAATAGCCTTGAACAGCTCTTCAGCAGCCACCAGGCCGCTCTTCATGGCGGTGTGGGTGCCTTTGATCTTGGCAAAGTTCAGGGTGCCGGCATCACAACCAACCACCAGACCGCCCTGGAAGGTCATCTTAGGCAGGCAGTTCAGGCCGCCTTTGGTGATTGCACGTGCGCCATAGGATACGCGCTTGCCGCCTTCCAGATACTGCTTGATCACCGGATGGTGCTTCATGCGCTGGAATTCATCGAAAGGGCTGACGTGAGGGTTGCTGTACGACAGGTCGGTGATCAGACCAACCACTACCTGGTTGTTTTCAGCGTGGTACAGGAAGAAGCCACCGGATGAGGCGGATTCATTCAGCGGCCAGCCGGCGCCGTGCAGTACCAGGCCTTCCTGATGCTTGGCAGGATCAATGTCCCACAGCTCTTTAATACCGATACCGTAGTGTTGTGGATCTTTGCCTTCGTCCAGTTTGAACTCGGCGATCAGGCGCTTGCCCAGATGGCCGCGGCAGCCTTCAGCAAATACGGTGTATTTGGCACGCAGTTCCATGCCCGGTACGTATTCATCTTTTGGCTGGCCGTCATGACCTACACCCATGTCGCCGGTCACGATGCCTTTAATGGCGCCGTCTTCGACGATGTACTCGGCGGCGGTAAAGCCCGGGTAGATTTCTACACCGAGGTTTTCAGCCTGCTCAGCCAGCCAGCGACATACATTACCCAGAGATACGATGTAGTTGCCATCGTTGTGCATTGGCTTAGGGATGGCCCAGTGTGGAGTCTTGATCGACTTCTCATTGCTGGTCAGAAAGTAAACTTCATCACCTTTAACAGGCACATTGAGCGGGGCGCCCATTTCTTTCCAGTCAGGGAACAATTCGGCCAGGGCGCGGTCTTCGATTACCGCACCGGACAGGATATGAGCGCCAACTTCGGAGCCTTTCTCAACCAGACAAACAGACAGTTCCTGTCCGGCGGCTTCGGCTAATTGCTTGATACGACATGCGGTTGACAGGCCGGCAGGGCCGCCGCCAACGATCACTACATCGTATTCCATTACTTCACGTTGCATATTGATCTCCTCGAAATGAGCTGGGAGCTACTGAGCTATCACGGACTCTGGTGCACTGAATAATTGTGCCCGGCGATTGTTTTGCCATGCCAGGCGGGCCATATAAAGGTGCCTGCCTGAGAGTCAAAATGGCCGCCATTATACGTTGGGTTAAACACTAGGCAACTGATTTGACAGGAAAATAGCCTGAATGCCCCGGTCTTTGTGGGCTTCAGCAATGCTGCTATTGACGCTCGCGGTAAACATCCGAATAATGTGGCGCGCTGGAAAGGGCTCCTGATATGACTGTGTCATCCTGTCGGCGTGGTAATTTTGCCCTTTATTCATCCACCAAGTTAAATACGAGGAATCTATGAAGGTTCTTGTCGCTGTTAAACGCGTAATCGATTACAACGTAAAGGTTCGCGTCAAGCCAGATAACTCAGATGTTGATCTGACCAACGTTAAAATGGCTATGAACCCATTCTGTGAAATCGCAGTGGAAGAAGCGGTACGTCTGAAAGAAAAAGGCGTCGCTACTGAAGTGGTTGTGGTTTCTATCGGCCCTAAAGTGGCTCAGGAACAGATCCGTACTGCTCTGGCACTGGGTGCCGATCGTGGCATTCTGATCGAGACTGAAGAAAAACTGGAGTCTCTGACCGTTGCCAAACTGCTGAAAGCCGTTGTGGAAAAAGAACAGCCTCAACTGGTACTGATGGGCAAGCAAACCATCGACAGCGACAACAATCAGACCGGCCAGATGCTGGGCGCACTGACCAATATGGCTCAGGGTACTTTCGCTTCTGAAGTGGCCGTTGATGGCGACAAAGTAAACGTGACCCGTGAAATCGACGGTGGTCTGCGTACTGTTGCTCTGAAACTGCCTGCCATCGTAACGACCGATCTGCGTCTGAACGAGCCTCGCTACGCTTCTCTGCCAAACATCATGAAAGCCAAGCGCAAGCCTCTGGATGTAACTACTCCTGCAGATCTGGGTGTGGCTATGACCTCCACTCTGTCTCTGGTGAAGGTTACTCCACCGGCCGAGCGTCAGGCTGGCATTAAAGTCGGCAGCGTAGAAGAGCTGGTCGAAAAACTGAAGAACGAAGCCAAAGTGCTGTAAGAGAGGATTGTGTAATGGCTATTTTAGTAATCGCAGAGCACGATAACGCTACTCTGAAAGGCGCAACCCTGAACGTTGTAACTGCTGCTGCCGCTATCGGTGGTGATGTGGTTGTTCTGGTTGCCGGCAGCAACTGTGGTGCTGCTGCTGAAGCTGCTGCCAAAGTGGCTGGCGTGAGCAAAGTTCTGGTTGCAGACAATGCAGCCTATGAATATCAGCTGGCTGAAAACATGGGTGAGCTGGTTGCCGAACTGGGCAAAGAATACAGCCACATCCTGGCTGCAGCGACCACAACCGGTAAAGACTTCCTGCCACGCGCAGCGGCTCTGCTGGATGTGAACATGCTGTCTGAAGTGACTGCTGTTGTTGATGCAGACACCTTCTCCCGTCCTATTTATGCCGGTAACGCCATCGCGACCGTTAAATCTTCTGACAACATCAAGGTGATGACTGTGCGTGGTACTGCGTTTGACGCAGCTGCGGCTGAAGGTGGTTCTGCGGCGGTTGAAACTGTTGCTGCTGTTAAAGATGCAGGCCTGTCTGCTTTTGTTGGTGAAGAGCTGGCTAAGTCTGACCGTCCTGAGCTGACCGGTGCCAAGATCGTTGTATCTGGTGGTCGTGGTATGCAGAACGGCGACAACTTCGAGATGCTGTACAAAGTGGCCGACAAAATCGGTGCTGCTGTTGGTGCATCCCGTGCAGCAGTTGACGCTGGTTTCGTACCTAACGACATGCAGGTTGGTCAGACTGGTAAGATCGTTGCTCCGGATCTGTACATCGCCGTTGGTATTTCCGGCGCGATCCAGCATCTGGCTGGTATGAAGGACTCTAAAGTCATTGTTGCTATCAACAAAGACGAAGAAGCTCCAATCTTCCAGGTGGCTGATTACGGCCTGGTTGCAGACCTGTTCGACGCAGTGCCTGCACTGGAAAATGCTCTGTAATATCAGTAGCTTAGAAAAACCCGGCCAAGGCCGGGTTTTTTTATGTCATTGAGTTGTCATTTTTCCGTAATAAGGTAACGTACTGTCGGTTTACGAAGTTGCGAATAAGGAAATAACCTTGAATATTACGGTAGTAGGGACGGGTTACGTTGGTCTGGTAACCGGCGCGTGTTTTGCCGAAATGGGCAACAGCGTTACCTGCGTAGATACAGATGAAGCCAAGGTTCATCAGCTCAAGGAAGGCATTATCCCGATTTACGAACCAGGCCTGGAGGCCATCGTACGGGAAAACAGCAAGGCCGGACGTCTGCTGTTCAACACCTCTTTATCCCAGGCAATGCAGCAATCTGCGTTGTACTTTATCGCAGTCGGCACGCCTCCGGGTGAAAACGGCTCGGCGGATCTTACCTATGTTCTGGATGTGGCCCGCGAAATTGGCCGCAATCTTCAGGGTTATGCCATCGTTGTGAATAAATCGACCGTGCCGGTTGGCACGGCAGAGAAAGTGCGCGATGCCATCCAGGCCGAGTTGAATGCCCGCGGCGCGGAGATTGAATTTGATGTGGTCTCCAATCCGGAATTTCTGAAGGAGGGCGCAGCCATCGATGACTTTATGCGCCCGGACCGGATTATTATCGGCGTCGATTCAGATCGTGCGCGTGAACAAATGGCTGAGCTGTATCACAGCTTCTCCCGTAATCATGACAAACTGATGTTTATGGGTATCCGCGATGCGGAGCTGACCAAATATGCCGCCAACGCCATGCTGGCGACCAAAATTTCCTTTATGAATGAAGTCGCCAACCTGGCCGAGCGCATGGGCGTTGATATCGAAAATGTGCGCAAAGGCATCGGTTCTGACAGTCGTATCGGCTACTCCTTTATTTATCCGGGCTGCGGCTATGGCGGCTCCTGTTTTCCGAAGGATGTACAGGCCCTGATTCATATGGGTGACGAATTTAACTTCGACACCCGTATTTTGCGTGCCGTGGAAGACCGCAATCAGGTACAGAAACAGCGCCTGTTTGAAAAACTGCAGCAGCGTTTTGGCGAAGATATGAGTGGTCGTACCATCGGTGTCTGGGGATTGGCATTTAAACCCGGTACCGATGATATGCGCGAAGCCAGTTCTATTGCGCTGATCAATCGTCTGGTCGCCGCTGGTGCGGTCGTGCGTGCCTATGACCCGGTGGCCATGGATGAGGCGCGCCGCTGGTTTGCGCCGCAACTGTTTGAGCAGGGGCAGATAGTGTTCTGTGATCACCAATACGATGCGCTGGCCGATGCGGATGCCATGGTGCTGGTTACTGAGTGGAAGCCGTTTCGCCAGCCTGACTTTAACGCCATGAAAAAACTGCTGAAACACCCAATTATCATCGACGGCCGGAACCAGTACGATCCTTATGCGCTCAAAGCGCAGGGCTTTGACTATGCCGGTATCGGACGCGACTTAGGCTAATTATGACCGCAGTAATATCAGAACATCCGGCAGCAGAATCCGGAACCGGTATGCCGCAGGCGCAGCATCAGGCCACCAGTCTGGCAACCCGCCTGCCTTTTGGCTTTGCCAAGCGTTTTGGCGTGGTTGTGGAAGGCGGGCAGGAACAGCTGGTGCTGATCCATAAAGAAGGCATCAGTGTTGATGTTATTATGGAAGTGCAGCGTTTTCTGGCCGCGCCATTCCGGCTGGAAGCCGTCAGTAAAGAAGAATTTGAACGGCGCCTTGGGCTGGCTTATCAGAGCGATTCCTCTGAAACCATGGAAATGGTTGAAGGTCTGGGCGACGAAATGGATCTGGCCAGCCTGGCCGATTCCGTTCCGGAAACCGAGGATTTGCTGGAGCAGGAGGGTGATGCCCCCATTATCCGTCTGATCAACGCCCTGCTGACCGAGGCGGTAAAAGAAAATGCCTCGGATATTCACGTTGAAACCTATGAAAAGCGTCTGGTTGTACGCTTCCGCGTCGATGGCGTACTGCGCGAAGTGGTACAACCCAAGCGCGCACTGTCGGCGCTGCTGATTTCCCGTATCAAGGTAATGGCCAAGCTGGATATTGCCGAGAAGCGTGTGCCGCAGGATGGACGTATTGCACTGCGCATCGGTGGCCGTGAAGTGGATGTGCGGGTGTCGACCATGCCGTCCAGCTTTGGCGAGCGGGTGGTAATGCGTCTGCTGGATAAGCAGGCCGGACGTCTGAGTCTGTCACAGCTGGGTATGGCCGATCGTGATCTGCGCACCATGCGCAATATCATCAGCAAACCACACGGTATTATTCTGGTCACCGGCCCGACCGGTTCCGGTAAAACCACCACGCTGTACGGCGCGCTGAGCGATCTGAATGATACAAGCCGCAACATTCTGACCGTCGAAGATCCGATTGAGTACAGCCTGCCTGGTATTGGCCAGACGCAGGTAAATACCAAGGTTGAGATGACCTTTGCCAAAGGCCTGCGCGCCATTCTGCGTCAGGACCCTGACGTGGTGATGATCGGTGAGATCCGTGACCTGGAAACGGTAGAAATCGCTATTCAGGCCTCATTAACCGGTCACCTCGTGCTTTCCACGCTGCACACCAATACCGCGATCGGTGCCGTTACCCGTTTGCAGGATATGGGCGTTGAGCCGTTTCTGCTGTCGTCCAGTCTGATTGGCGTGATCGCCCAGCGTCTGGTGCGGGTGTTATGCAATGACTGCAAGATTGAAGCGATCGCCGATGCCAGCGAGTGCGAGCTGCTGGGCGTTGATGCTGCCAATCCGCCGACCATTTACCATGCCAAAGGCTGCGATAAGTGCAATCAGCTTGGTTATCGCGGTCGTCAGGGTATTTACGAGATCATCGAAGTCGATGAGAAAATGAAAACCCTGATTCATGACCGCTCCGGCGAACAAACCATGGAACAGCATGCGCGCACGCTGGGGCCAAGTATTCGTCAGGATGGCATTCGCAAAGTACTGGGTGGCAGTACCACCATTGAAGAGCTGCTGCGGGTGGCGAAAGGTTAACCATGGCAGCATTTGAATATCAGGCCATCGACGGCCGCGGCAAGCAGCAGAAGGGCGTATTGGAGGCGGACAGTGCCCGTCAGGTGCGCCAGCAGCTGCGTGACAAGGGCTGGACGCCACTGGCCGTTGAACAGACCGCCCAGAAACAGAAAAAAGACAGCCTGTTTGAGCGTCAGCCGAGTTTGTCGGTGCCTGAGCTGGCGCTGATTACCCGTCAGCTGGCAACACTTATTCAGGCTGGCCTGCCGATTGATGAGTCGCTGCGGGCGCTGTCAGAGCAAACCGGCAAACAGCGTATTAAAGCCATGATTCTGGCAATTCGCGCTAAGGTGCTGGAAGGCTACACACTGGCTAAAGCGCTGGCCGAATACCCCAAGGCTTTCCCGCATCTGTACCGTTCAACCGTCAGTGCCGGCGAGCATGCCGGCCATCTGGATGGCGTGCTTAATCGTCTGGCGGACTACACCGAAGCCCGCCAGGCGGCCGATCAGAAGATCAAGCTCGCAGCCATGTATCCGGTGATTCTGACCATTGTGGCTATTGGTATTGTAGTGGGCCTGCTCACTTACGTTGTGCCGGATATCGTTGATGTGTTTGTGAAAAACGGTCAGGAACTGCCCGGTCTGACACAGTTTATGCTCGATCTGAGCCACTTTATTACCGCCTGGGGGGTGTATACCCTGGTCGCCATTATTGTCGGGATGGTTGCATTTGGCCGTGCCCTGAAAAGCCCGGCTTTCCGTAAGCGTTACCACCACTTTCTGCTGCGGGTGCCGGGTTTGCGCGGTTTTGTCAAAGATGCCAATACTGCCCGCTTTGGCAGTACGCTGGCGATTCTGACGACCAGTGGTGTGCCTTTGGTGGATGCCATGCGCATTGCCAGTCAGGTGGTGACCAATATGCCGATTCAGCAGTCTCTGACTCAGGCGACCGTTACCGTCAGTGAGGGGGGCAGTCTGCATAAAGCTCTGGCCGAAACCGGCTATTTCCCGCCGATTATGCTGCACATGATTGCCAGTGGTGAAAACAGTGGTGAGCTGGACAGTATGCTGGCGCGTACCGCACAGCAGCAGGAAACGTCGCTGGAAAATACGGTGTCAGCACTGGTTAAGATTTTTGAGCCCGTCATGCTGCTGGTGATGGGTGGTATTGTGGCAACAATTGTCGCGGCAATTATGTTGCCGATTCTTGAATTACAAAAAATGGTTCAGTAGGAGAACGGAATGAAATCAATGCGTAACGCGAACCGCCAACAGGGTTTTACATTACTGGAAGTGATGGTTGTACTGGCGATTATCGGCGGCATTATGGCGCTGGTTGCGACCAATATTATCGGCTCCGCCGGTGATGCCCGGATTAAAACCACCAAAAGCCAGATCAAGCTGATCGAAAACGCACTGGATCTGTACAAGCTGGACAATTTTACCTACCCAACCACCGAGCAGGGCCTGGAAGCGCTGGTGAAAAAACCAAGCAGTTCCCCTGAGCCTAAAAACTACAAATCTGGTGGCTACCTGAAGGGTAATAACGTACCGACTGACTCCTGGGGTAATGAGTTTATGTACTTTCTTGATAAAGGGCAGTACGAAATCGTCTCACTCGGTGCCGACGGTCAGGAAGGCGGCGAAGAAGAGAATGCCGACATCAGCAGTCTGGACCACTGATGCGTAAGCAGCTTCAGCAGGGTTTTACCCTGCTGGAGGTGATGGTGGTGCTGGCCATTGTTGGTGGCCTGCTTGCCATGGCAACCCTGAGCAGTGGTGATCGCCAGGCTCAGGATGAGACCACTCAGTTTGCCCATCACCTCAGCAACCTGTTTTCAGCCTATCGGCAAGAGGCGGTATTTCAGAATATCGACCTCGGTGTTGCTATGGATGAGCAGGCGCTGCAGCTGCTGAGCTTTCAGGATGTTAACAGCCAGGAATTCAGCGCCAATAAAACCCGGGAAGAGCTTGATAAGCTCAGCAAAAATCCCTGGCAGGCCTACAGTGGCAGCCTGAAATCCCAGCTTGAAGCTCCCGAGCATGTTTTTATTGCGCTGAATGTCGAAGGGCAGGAGGTTGATTTTGACAGCCTGTTGGATGAAGAGGATGGCGCAAAACCTGCGCTGATGTTTCTTTCTTCTGACGAATACACGCCTTACCTGCTGACACTGACCCACGATAGCGACGATCACTTTCAGGTTCTGATCCGTGGTGATGGTTTCGGGGCGCCGCTGATCAAGGTGGAAACCTATGAAAACTGAACGCCGCCAGCGTGGATTTACCCTGATTGAGGTAATGATCGCCCTGACCGTATTTGTTGCCATTGCCGCTACGATGAGTGAAACCGCCAGTCAGAGTGTCGGTAGTCTGCTGCATCTGCAGGATAAAACCCTGGCGTCTTTTGTTGCCGATAACCGCATGGTGGAGCTGCGCCTTAATGGCCTGCCGCCAGTGGGGGAAAATAATGATCAGGTCGATATGGCTGACCGTGAGTGGAAGGTGTTCACCAAGGTTGAAAAAACAGAATTTCCGGACACGCACCGGGTGACCGTGTCAGTGGCGGATATGCAGCATAAAGACAGCAACCTGATCACGCTGGTCAGCATTATGAGCAAATACTGATGCGGCCATTGTCAGCGGTAAAAGGTTTCACTCTGCTGGAAGTTCTGATCGCGGTTTCCATTACCGCCATGATCGGTGTCGCATCCACGCAATTATTAAGCAATGTAATCGATTCAAAACAGGCCAGCGAAGTGCGTTCAGAGCAGCTGGTCAGTCTGCAGCGTTTTAATATGGTTGCCAGCCGCGATCTGGAACAGTTTATCAACCGCAGCATCCGCGACGCATACGGCGATGCACAGGCATCGCTGCTGCTTGATAGTGGCGACTTTCCGCTGGAATTTACCCGTGCCGGTTGGCGTAATTCTCCGGTCAGTACCGATCCGCGGGCCGAGCTGCAGCGCGTTGCTTATCGCCTTGAACCCATCGACAGCGAAGTTTGCGAGCCGGCGCTGCAGCGCCTGCAATCCTGGGGCGTGACTGAGCCTGAGCACGCTTGCCTGGTGCGCTATTTCTGGCCGGTGCTGGACCGGGCCAGTGACTCTGTACCGCAGGCACAGGTCGTGCTGGAGCAGGTGGAGCGTCTGGAGATTGACCTGCTGGTGCAGCAGGAACGCAAAGCAAGTGACGGGCAGAGTGCAGAGGTCAGTGGCCGGGACTGGTATACCGCCTGGCCGGCGCTGCAGAGTGGCAGTGATGAGGAGCGGCCATTAGCAATCCGCTGGCGACTGACGCTGCCGGCTCTGGGCGAGATTGAGCGCCAGTGGCTGCTGTCCTGGGGGGCTGATTCATAATGCGCAGCCTGCAGAGAACTGAGCGTGGCCTCGCGCTGATTACCGTTTTACTGATTTTTGCCATTGTCTCTATGCTGGCGGTGGCGATGATTGATCGCCAGTCAACCGATGTGCAGCGCAGTGGCACCATGCTCGCCCTGCAGCAGGCCCGTTCGTATGTGTTTGGCGCTGAGCAGGCGGTAAAAACCGGTCTGTACCTTGATTGGAAAAACGACAAGGAAATTGATCACCGCTATGAAGAGTGGGCGCAGGAGCGCACCTTCCCATTATCCCCTGGGCTGGCGCGCATCAATATCGCCGATGCGATGGGGCGTTTTAATCTGAACAGTCTGAGTGTGGCGGCCAGCAATAAAGCGACGCAGAAGATCCGCTTCAGTAATCTGCTTAACCTGCTTGGGCTGGATGTCACCCTGGCCGATACCCTGGCACGCTGGATGGATGAATCCAGTCAGGATGATGACCGCTATCAGGGCATGGAACCTCCCTATAAGGCTGCGTATCAGGGGTGCAAACACCCCTCTGAGCTGCTGTTGCTGGAGGGAATGGATATGGTCAGCTTCCGCAAGCTTGAGCCCTATGTGGTCTGTCTGCCTATCACTGCACAGCTGAATGTGAACACGGCCAGTGCGATGGTACTGGCCTCCCTTGATGCCGGTCTGTCACTGGCCGATGGTGAGGCGATTGTCAGCGCCCGTGGTGATAAGGGCTTTAAGACAGTTGATGACTTCTGGAGTCTCAGTCAGGTAGAGCCATTTACTAAAACGGATAACGGCGGCAACGCGGGCGAAGGTGAAGCGCCGGTAACAAAGGCCCGCTGGGATAAAACCGACTTCAGTGTAAAATCCGAATATTTTGAAACCTTTATCCGGGTTGAGCTGGGTGACCGTATCGCCACTGGCGAAATACTTATTAAACGTGACAACGGTGATGGCCGGATGACCACACTGTACAGAGATTACTCCCGCCGCGAAGCGAAGCGGGAGCCCGAAACCACCCAACCTGGCATGACGCAATAAGGTGTAGTGCATGGAAACCGCTAAGGCCATAAAAACGATAAAAGTGCAGTGGAACGCGATCAGCGGCCGCTGGACGGTAACTGCTCTGGATCAGATGGCCGCTGGTTCAGAGCAAGGCGTGCAATCTCTGGCATCCTGGGCTGAAGTTCAGGCGGATCTGACGCCGGTGCGTCTGATTCTTTCTGCCTGTAATTATGCTACCCACTGGGTGTCTTTGCCGGGTGTCAGTAATCGTCATCTGGCCCGTGCCTTGCCCTATGCGCTGGAAGAAGGGCTGATTGATGATCTGTCGGATTATCTGATTCAGCCCGCCGGCAGCGAAGGCAAAAAAGTCCGTGCTTATGTGGTTGGCAATGACCTGATTGAGCGCCTGCTGGAAGAATGCGAGCTGCATCACCTGCAGGTGCGTGAACTGATTCCTGAAACCCAGCTGCTGCCACAGGATGTTCCTGTGATGCTGCGCCAGGGGCAGGGTTGGGCTATGCGTATTCCGGGGGTATTTGAAGGCTGGGTGACTGACAGTGCAATGACCCCGGTGCTGGAATCATTGTTTGATCATGGTGATGAAGAACAGTCTGCGCAGCAGGTTACCGGCCTGCAGATTATGGCCGCGCAGCTGGATCAGGCGCAGTTGTTGAAAACCACGCTGGAAAGCAGTTTTGCCGGGGTTTTTGCCGAGATAGAACTGCTCGCCAATGATGGCAACCAACTGCGACAGCAACGTCTGCAGGGCAAACTAACCAATTTGCTGACCGGGCGTTTTCAGGTGCGCGAAGTCGCTGAAGACCGCCCGCCTGTGTGGTGGCGTGGTCTCGCGGCCGTCGCTGCGGTTTGGCTGGTTGCCGCCACGCTGTACCTGTTTATCGATAACTACACGCTGAAGCAACAGTCGCAGCAGGTGCGGGCGGAAGCCATCAGTCTTTATAAAAACCTGTTTCCGGGTGAACGTATCCGCTCGCTGGAGCGTCAGATCAAAACCAAGCTTGATGGTGGAGACAACAGTGACGGCGCAGGCTTTATTGGCACAACCAGTGTGCTGGCGCGGGTGTATGCCGCCCAGGGGCTGCAAAAGCAGGTGCAGTTGATGTCATTGCGTTTTAATGACCGCCTGCAGGAGCTGGTTGTTGAGGTGCGCGCCAGTAATCTGAATGAATTACAGACGCTGCGTGCGGCGCTGGAAAAAGAAGGTCTGGTTGCGGAGGTGGCGTCGGCTACCAACGATAAGGACGGAGTTAAGGGCCGCATTAAGATCGGAGGTTCGGCATGAACGAACGCCTTCAGTTAATTCAGGGGCAGCTGCAGGCGCAGTTGCAGAGCAATAAGGCCGTACAAGCGGCGCAGCACTGGTATCAGGCGCTGCCATCCCGCGATCGACTGGTTGTTAAGGCGATTGCCGCTTTGCTGGTGCTGGCGCTGATTTTTGTGATGATTTATGCGCCGTTGATCCGCGGCCAGAAAGCTGCCGCACTGAGTCTGGAAAAGAATCTGGCGACCTACAATCTGCTGGCAGAAAACGCTCACCGCTTTGGTGGGGCGGCAACCTCCGCCTCCGATGCGCCGATTCTGGCGACCGTCACCCAGCAGGCGAAGAAAGCCGGCATTGTGCTCAGTCGCTACGAACAGGATGGCAAAGGCCTGCGCGTCTGGGTGGAGAAGGCTGTCTTTGACGATGCCATCACCTGGCTGGAAGGGATGCAGTCCCGGCACGGCATTCGTGTCAGCCAGATCACTATTGATCGTACCGACCGCTCCGGTCTGGTCGACATCCGCGCCACACTGACTCCCTGAGTCAGACTTGAGTAACGGGCAGGGGAATATTATGAATTACGATTTTGAGTTGCTGGTGATTGGTGCGGGCTCCGGCGGCGTACGTGCATCGCGCATGGCGGCAGCGCGTGGCGTTAAAGTCGCCGTGGTTGAAAACCGCTATCTGGGCGGTACCTGTGTAAACGTTGGCTGTGTGCCGAAGAAGATTTTTGTCTACGCCTCGGAGTATGCCGAGAAGTTTGAAGAAGCCCGCGGCTTTGGTGTTAACGGCCAGCTGGAAAACTTTGACTGGCCCACGCTTCGCGATAACAAAACCAGTGAAATCAAACGCTTGAATGGTATTTATAATAATTTACTGGAAAATTCCGGCGTTGAAATCCTGCATGGCACAGCCAGTATTATCGATCCGCACAGGGTTAAAGTGGGCGAGCAGGAGTTCACCGCTGAGAAGATTCTGGTCGCCACCGGTGGCTGGCCTTTCAAACCTGATATTCCCGGTGCCGAGCTGGCCATTACCTCAAATGAAGCCTTCTATCTGGACGAATTTCCCAAGCGCGTGGTTGTCGTTGGTGGCGGCTATATCGCTGTCGAGTTCGCCGGAATTTTCAACGGGCTTGGGGCCGAGGCTCACCTGCTGTATCGCGGCGAGCAGATCCTGCGTGGTTTTGATGAAGGTGTGCGCAACTTTGCTGCCAGCCAGATCGCCCATAAAGGCGTTCGCATTCATACACAGACCGATATTCGCCGCATCGAACGGCTGGCCGATGGCAGTCTGCGCTGTCAGCTGAATAACGGTGATGCACTGGATGCCGATTGCGTCATGTATGCCACCGGCCGTAAACCGCTGACCGAAGGCTTAAACCTTGAGCAACAGGGTGTTGAGCTGCGTAACGATGGCAGTATTGTGGTGGATCATTTCTTCCGCACCGCAGTACCAAGCATTTACGCCCTGGGCGATGTGATCGGCACTCCGGCACTGACACCGGTGGCGCTGGCGCAGGCAATGAAGCTGGTTGCCCACTGGTACGATGGCAACAACGAGCCGCTGAGCTACGACAGCATTCCAACGGCGGTCTTCTGCCAGCCGAATATTGCTACCGTCGGTCTCAGCGAAGAAGAAGCGCAGGAGCGTTTCGGCGACGATCTGCGTATCTATGAATCCGATTTCCGTCCGATGCGTCACACCATGTCCGGCCTTCCGGAACGTACCTTTATGAAACTGGTGGTGCGTGCCAGCACCGATCAGGTGATTGGTGCCCATATGGTTGGTGCAGAAGCCGGGGAAATTATTCAGGGGATTGCCATCGCCATTAAGGCCGGGGCAACCAAGGCGATGTTTGACAGCACCATTGGCATTCATCCGACCGCAGCCGAAGAGTTTGTCACTATGCGTACTCCGCGCAGCTGATCGGTTCTGAATACGGCAACAAAAAAGCCGGTACTGTGTTCAGTACCGGCTTTTTTGTGTGCGCCATATTGCCCGGCGGCGCTGCGCATACAGCAGCGCCTTTATAGGCGTCGTGCTTAGCCGCAGAACACCAGACGCACGCTGTCGAGCGCCAGTTGCGACTGGGCGATGGCATCAAGCACCGCGTCGCGCTCACGCTTAACATCGGCCACTAACAATGGCGAAATGTTCGGGTTTTGCTCACTCAGAGCGCTTAAGCGCTCAAGGCGGGCGGCAAAGGCTTCTGTGGCTTTGCTGCTGGCGCGATCAACCATCTTGCTCAGCTGGGCGCTGCCCATTTTCTCCAGCTTATGGATCAGCGGCTGCACGGCTTCTGTTTTCTGCTCGACCAGACCGCGTGCGGTGCCACGCTTCAGCGGCAGCACAAAGGCCGGCAGCTCGCCATCGTTAACCTTCAGCTCACCGGCAGGAGTCATCATCAGGTGCATGGCATTGGGTGGCAGGTAGCGTTCAACCGCCAGTGCTTTCGGCGCCGGGCAGCGGGCGACAAACTGCAGTTCGATAAAGCAGTCACCGGTGCGGAAATCGTGATCTTCGATGTAGCCGGCGCTGGCGTTACCGGCCGGGCCGCTGGTGATCAGTTCCAGTGCCTGATCCACAAACGGATGTTCCCAGCTCAGGAATTGCACGTCGTCGCGGGCGAGGGCGATATCACGGCGGGTGGTGGCCATAAAGCCGTCTTCCGGCAGATGCGGCATATCCGGCACCAGCATATGGTCACCCGGTGCGATGGTGATGCAGTCGCCACCGAGATCGATCAGCTCCAGACCAAAGGCGTCGGCGAACAGTTCAAGGAAGTCGTTCAGCTCGGCTTCGTCTTCGATATGGGTGATGGTCATGTCTTTCGCCAGACGACGGGCACGCTGCGGATGGCAGGAATGCAGCTCCAGCAGACGATCACGGCCTTCTTCCAGACTGGCCAGCAGCTCATCGCGTTCCGCTGCCAGCTGACGGGTCAGATCATCCAGCCCTTCGCCACTGATCAGTGCCTGCTCAATGGCAGTGCGGTGTTTTTCCAGCAGCGGCTGGGCTGCCGGGTTCGGGCGACTGAACAGATCAATGCCGGCGTGCAGCAATTGCGCCCAGCGGCCGCTGATGTGATCGCTGAAGGCCGGGATATAGATTTTGATATCTTCCGCCTGACCGATACGGTCCAGACGGCCAATGCGCTGCTCAATCAGGTCGCAGTTAAACGGCAGATCAAACAGCACCAGATGATGGGCGAACTGGAAGTTACGGCCTTCGGAGCCGATTTCTGAACACAGAAGAATACGTGCGCCCTGCTCATGATCGGCAAAGTAAGCTGCCGCCCGGTCACGCTCGACCAGATCCATATGCTCGTGGAACACCGCCACCTGAATGCCGCAGGTTTCCCACAGCCAGGCTTCCAGATCGAGAACCGTCTGTGCGGCGTGGCAGATCAGCACGATCTTATCTTTGCCGGTGCTGGCCAGAATATTCAGCAGCCAGTCGGTGCGGGCATCATCATCGCACCAGCCGGTAACGCCCCGTTCAGGATGCAGATCAGCCAGCGTCGGCGTCAGGTCATCACTTTGCGGTGCCGGCAGGGCGGTCAGCTGTGGCAGACGTTGCGGGAAGCCGCTCACACCATGACGGGTGTTACGGTACAGCGCACGGCCCGGGCCGTGACGGTCAATCAGGGTTTCCAGCAGGCGGTTGCGCTGGGTGGCATCGCTGATATCAGCACTGGCATGATCCGGCAGCAGGCGGGCAAGGGTTGCCTGCTGCTCTGCTGACAGGTCATCGCTGCCGGCCAGTGCGGCGGCCAGATCCGCAACCGGCTGGTAGGCCTGTTGTTCAGCCAGAAACTGCTGCAGGGACGGATAGCGCTCAGGGTCGAGCAGGCGCAGGCGGGCATAGTGTCCCTGCACGCCCAGCTGCTCCGGAGTTGCCGTCAGCAGCAACAGGCCGTCGACCTGGCGCGACAGGGTTTCCACCAGTGCGTAGCCTTCGTCGAAGCCTTCTTCGCTCCACTGCAGGTGGTGCGCCTCGTCGACGACCAGCATATCCCAGTCGGATGCACGGATCTGCGGCGCGATGGCGTCATGGGTAGCCAGTGACAGCGGGCAGAGGAATAACTGGCCGGTGGCGAAGATGTCATCGTCGCCATCTTCGAGCATGTCTTTGCTGACCAGTGAGAAACGCAGGTTGAAGCGGCGGATCATTTCCACCAGCCACTGATGCAGCAGATGATCCGGCACCAGTACAAGGGCGCGCTGGATACGCTGTTGCAACAATAAACGATGCAGAATCAGGCCCGCCTCAATGGTTTTACCCAGACCCACTTCGTCAGCCAGCAGTACGCGCGGAATAGAATCCTGAGTGACCTGTTCGGCAATATAGAGCTGATGCGGCAACAGGCTGGTACGGCCACCTAATAAGCCGTAGAAAGGGCGCTGACGCAGTTTGCTCAGTTGCTGCAGCGCCATCTGGCGCAGCTCGTACAGATTGTTGTTGTCAATCTGACCGGAGAATAAACGATCGGTTGGCTGGTTTAACTGAATCTGGCCACTGAGGTGGATCTCAGAAATTTCGCGCTCACCGTCGCTGTAAAACACAATACCGTCGATGTCGGTCACGTCAGCGACGGTCAGGATGCTGCCATCCTGCAGCGGCAGCAGGTCGCCTTCTTTGAAGATTACACGGGTGAGCGGGGCGTTCTGGCGTGAATAGCTGCGCACATCGTCGATGGCCGGAAAATAGATAGTAACGACCCGGAAGTCGACATTTTGCACAAGACCGAGACCGAGGTCGGTTTCGGCCTCACTGATCCAACGCTGACCCACTGTATACATATAAGCTTAACCTGCAGATATTTTGACGTGACAAACAGAACCCGGCTGCAGCATGGCAGCCGGTAAAAACAGGCGCGCAGTCTAGCGCAAGGGGGCTTTAAATCCCACCGGCAATGGCACTTTACCGCGCTATAAACACGCTGGTTCGTGTTTACATTGTTGCCGTGGCTTCTTACGATAGGCCAGCGTCCGTGGTCAGACTCAACGAATGTTCAGACTCGCGCGGAAAACGCCACTGGAATCACATATAAGGACATTGACTATGGGTAAGACCCTGGCCTTGATTGTCGGCCTGCCGGTAATCGCCTCAGCCGCTGCCGCAGGCTACATCACCTATCAGAATATCGAACGCTATGATGCGTTTACCCAGACGTCCCTGCGACAAGCGAACGACAGCCTTGCTGCGCAGGGGGTTGCGATACAGTTGGAAGAGGTCAGTCGCGGGCTTTTCGGCGCTACCCGTGAGGAGCTTTATCATGTTCGCCTGCTGGGTGAAGAACCCGCCGATCTGTTCAGTATCCGCCAGCAGGTAACCATTGAACCGCACCGCGCTTCAGGCACTTTTATGATCGATCCGCAGCAGGGGCTCGCCGGCATGATGCTGCAACAGATGCCGGAACTGCTGGCTGGCCAGCAGGGTGAGTGGCACCTGAATGGCGGCGATGACCGTATCTACGGTCGTTACCAGACCGGGGCCATCAAGATGACACTGCCTGATGGTGGCAGCCTGGCTGTTGCTCCACTGATCCTGCAGACGGAAACACGGCTTGATGCATCGGCGCGGGGAACGGCCAGGCTCAGTCTCGCCTCTGCCAGCCTGCAGGGCAGTGCGCAGGGTGACGCCAATCTGCAGCAGCTGGAGCTCAGCGTTGTCAGCAGTCAGCGTAATGGTGCGCCCTTTATCGACAAGGCCAGCTACCGTATCGGTGCGCTTAATATCGACAGTCCGGCCATGAAAATAAAACTGAATAATCTGCAGACCGAGCAGGCCGCCCTGATTGATCGCGATACTCTGGCATCCCTCTCTACCCTGAAATTCAGCAATTTGCGCGTCAGCTCCGCCGACAAAGAACTGAACGTCGATCCCAGCAATCTGTCGCTGTACATCGATGGCGTCAGCTGGTCAGGCTACCGGCGCCTGCTGGAAAAAGTACAGGGTGCCGGCGATGATCAGGCTGCTATTGCCGGTCTGATGCTGAATGCAAACGAAGTGCTGAAGAATGGCGGCAGCCTGGCGTTGGAATCCTTTGAAACCGCGTTTATTTTTAACGACCTGAGTCCGGGTGGTATTGGTGCCAGTGGCGATCTGAAAGTGAACGGCAAGGTCAGACTGGACGCCGGTGATGCCGCCGGACTACCACAGGAGCTGATGGCGCGTCTTAATGGTGAGTTGCAGATAAACCTGAGTCGCAGTCTGATGCAAAGTCCGCTGGCTGAGCACTTTATCAGTTTGCTGGACGCCGGAATGCTGCAGGATCAGGATGGGCGATTAGTCAGTCAGCTTAAACTGCAGCACGGACAGCTCAGCGCTAACGATATTGCTGTGGCTTTCTGAACGCAAAAACGCCATAACAAATCCGATTCAGTAGGGTTGTTATGGCGTCCCGCTTCCGGCATCCGCTCACTCCATAAACAGACCTCTGCGGATATTGTATTTCTTAATCATCTTGCCCAGTGCGCGCCGGTCTTTTCCGCACATCATGGCTGCACGGGTTACATTGCCATTCGCTTCATCCAGAATTCTGGTGAGATATTCCTTTTCAAAGCGCTCAACAAGCAGCCGCTTGTCGCGGCTGAAATTGTAATCACCTGCACCTATGCCGCATTGCCGGGTAAGAGGAAACTCATCCGCACCATTTTCTGCGTCAGGCTCCATGTCCGTCGTTATTGGAGATGGCACGAATGGTTCTGCGGGAATGTCGGTAGCAGGCATGTGCTGTATTTCGATGCGCCCGGAACCGGATAGCAGATATAAACGATGAATGGTGTTTTCCAGCTCGCGCACATTACCTGGCCAGGATAATGAGGTCAGATGAGCAATCAGCTCGGCCGGTGCAATCTTTTCTCCAAGCTCATACTGTTCAGCAAACTGTCGCAGAAAGTGACGTACAAGAACCGGAATATCATCTTTGCGATCCCGCAGGGCAGGCATATGAACCGTCAGAATGTGCAGCCGATAAAACAGATCCCGGCGAAACAGTCCGGCTGCTATTTTTTCCTGAAGGTCGCAGTTGGCCGAGGCAATAAGGCGGACGTCGCACAGATATGTTTTTTCTGAGCCAACCGGCCGGTACTCAGATTCCTGCAGTAAACGCAGCAGGGCAGCCTGTGATGTCAGTGACAGACTATCAATTTCATCCAGAAACAGCGTTCCCCGTTCGGCCACGGCCAGTAATCCTTTCTTGTCCTGACGGGCGTCGGTGAATGCCCCTTTTTTGTGACCAAAGACTTCACTGGCAAACAGGTCGGTTGTCAGTGTGGCGCAATTTACGGCTACAAAAGGGTGGCCAGAGCGGCTGCCGCAATAGTGAAGTCCCCGGGCCGCAAGCTCTTTTCCGGTTCCCGTTTCACCTGTGATCAGAACCGGCGCGTCATATTGTCCAAAGACTCTGATGCTATCCAGAGCCTTCTCCAGAGGTTTTGATTCTCCGGCAATGTTGACGATGCCCAGATAGAATTCGCCGGAGCTTTCATTACTCTGTCGTTCACCAGGAACCGATAGTGCAGGGTAATCAGAGTATGGCGGCGCAGAAAATGAACGTTTTTCTTTTGCTGCGTCGCGGCTGAGCGGATTCTCCATATCAAATTCCATCACGGCATCTCCTTGTGAGTCGGGCTGACTGTTATGCAAAAAAAAAGCCAGCAGGATTTCTCTGGTGTTGCGTCTTACATATGCATCCGGGTTGTTGCTGAAACGGCGCAGATGGGGTGTGGCCGCCACAACCGGGGTCTGTTTTACCCACCACTCACCCGGCATCTGCAGGTGGGTGATAAAAACCCCGCTTGACACTAGATGACAAGACGACTCTGCGTAAGGATTGTGAGAATGATCTAAGAATAACGACTTAATTTCTTCAGGTACCCGATAAAGACCTTCTGTTAAATAAACAACCGAACTCTGACGAATTGTTAATCCCGCTCAGAATCTCCACGGCCATTCAACGTGTCCCAACTGGCATAGCTGAACCATAAAACTGAGTTTTATTTTACCCGGAGGGTTATTTATCCCTCGTCAAAAACACCCCGGAACCTGTCTTTTTTATTTTGGAATGCCGAATTTCTGCGGATTTTTCTGACTTTAAAATCTGGCACCTCAATTGCTACCGGAGAATAAATCTTCGGAATTTCTCTGAAAATTAAATTCATGATGACGGCGATATTTGAATGAATAACTCAAGCAATAATCAAAATTTATATGTTGCAAACCTGATTGAGAGCTATCTGCTTTCACATCCGGATGCCATGGATAGCTTTGAGGGAATATGGCGTTGGTGGGTCACCCAGCAAAAGCTCCATGAGTCGGCTTATTCAGTAAAAGTTGCCCTTGAGCTTTTAATTGAAAAAGGGGTTGTAGAAGAGATAGGAAATGGATTTTTCAGATGCGCAGAGCATTAGGTTCTATTCGATCCTGCTGAACATCTGTCTTTTTGCAATTGACGATTGAGAGGAAATAACATTGGAAAGCACACAGAAAAAACTATCCAGAGTAAGATCCCCAAGGGTTCATATTACTTATGATGTCGAAATCGGTAATGCGATTGTACAGCGTGAACTGCCACTGATCGTCGGCATTCTTGCTGACCTTTCCGGCTCTCCGGCTGAACCATTGCCTGTATTAAAAGAACGGGACTTTGTCGAAATTGATCGTGATAATTTCGATGAAGTCATGGAAGGCTTTGTGCCACGCCTTACCATGAAGGTCGCCGATTCATTGTCCGAAGAAGAAGAAGGCGCTACAACCAATATTGAGCTCCTCTTTAAGTCGATCAACGATTTTTCGCCACTGAATCTGGTGCGCAGCATCCCAAAAACCAACGAGATCTATCAGGCCAGAATTCACTTGCGCGATTTTCTGGCCAAGCTGGATGGTAACGATGCGCTGGATGAATTGCTGACTCAGTTGCTGAGCGACGAAGCTCTGCAGACTGAAGTAAAAGGCGTCTATGCGGATCAGGAAGATCTGTCTGCGGTTGAGCCAAGTGAATTTATCAGCAAGCTGCTGGAAGAAGGTGGCATGGCGTTGGATGAGTCGCAGAGAAGCTACGCTCTGACTCTGGTTGGTCAGTTCGCTCTGGATATTCTGGGGCAGGAAGCCAGTGATTCTGCCGGCGATGCTGCAGACCGTATGAATGACCGGATCTCTCAGATCGATAATCTGCTGACACAGCAGATTAACCTGGTCATGCATGACGAAGGTTTTCAGAAGCTGGAAGCAACCTGGCGCGGCCTGCATTACCTTGTGATGAACACTGAAACCAGTACCCGTCTGAAACTCCGGGTTCTGAACGTTTCCAAACGCGATCTCCTTAAAGATCTGCAGAAGGCGTCTGAATTCGATCAGAGTGCGCTGTTTAAAAAAGTGTATGAAGATGAATTCGGCACCTATGGTGGCGATCCTTTCAGCGTTCTTGTCGGAGACTATGAGTTCGGACGTCACCCTGAAGATATTGAACTGCTGGAAAAATTATCCGGTGTTGCGGCGGCGGCGCACGCCCCGTTTATTGCTGCAGCTTATGCAAAGCTGTTCGATTTGCAGGATTATTTCCGTCTGTCACAGCCACGCGATCTTTCTAAAATCTTTGAAAGTGCCGAGCTTATCAAATGGCGCAGTTTCCGCGACAGCGAAGATTCGCGTTACGTCACACTGACGCTGCCTAAAGTTCTGTTGCGTCTTCCTTATGGCCCGGACACCGTCGTGGTGGATGGCTTTGATTTTAAAGAAGATGTGGATGGCACCGATGCCAGTCGTTATCTGTGGGGAAATCCCGCATTTATTCTTGGTCAGCGCATCACCAATGCCTTTTCAAAATTTGGCTGGCTTGCTGCAATTCGCGGTGTAGAAGGTGGTGGTCTGGTCGAAGGGCTGCCAGCACATACATTCCGTACCGCAGCAGGGGATGTTCGCCTGACCTGTCCGACTCAGGTTGCCATTACCGATCGTCGGGAAAAAGAACTGAACGATCTTGGCTTTATGGCCATCCTGCATTGCAAAGGCACCGACAAGGCCGCTTTCTTTGGCGGTCAGACCACCAATCAGCCGAAAAAATATAATACGGATGAAGCCAACGCGAATGCCAGAACCTCGGCAATGATGCCGTACATTCTGAATGCTTCACGTTTTGCTCATTACATTAAAGTCATTATGCGCGACAAGGTCGGATCGTTTCTGACGAAGGATAATGTTTCCGATTATCTGAATACCTGGATCGCCAGTTATGTACTGATCGATGACGGCGCCGTTAATGAAATCAAAGCACGCTACCCGCTGCGGGAGGCCCGTATTGATGTGACGGATGTGCCAGGAAAACCAGGCTCGTATAAGGCAACGGTATTCCTTAAACCACATTTTCAACTGGAAGAGCTGTCGGCGTCGATTCGCCTGGTGGCTGACATTCCGGGTTAATGTGAATTCAATTTAAGTCTGAAAATTTCGGGGAATATTATGGATCTTATACTTCTGGAACTGGGTGATGCGGCACTGACACAACCCAAAGGCAACGACCAGGCCGCCGGTGGCTCATTGATTGATGGTGCTGCCGAAGGTGATTGGCAGGCGATCACGGCCAATCCGGGTAATCTCGGTTTTGATGCCACAAAATGTGTTGAACTTGTTTCTATTAATCAGGGCATTCAGCAGCAGGTAACCACCGATGTCAGCAACAGTGCGCGCACATCGGGCCGGCCGATTATCTCTGACTTCACCTGTGTCAAATACGTGGATGTAACGTCACCAAAACTCTATGAGTTTTGTTTGCGGGCAAAACTTCTGGATTCGAAAGGCTCACCTTGTCGCATTCATGTTTTACGCAACTCCGGTGATCGCCTGAATCTTTTGATGCAGTTTGAGTTAACCAACGTACTGATCAGCGAAATTCAGTTCCAGTCACATCCAAACGATATGGCAACGGAACAGTTTAAGCTGAACTTTACGGAAATCTCCTGGGTGCACTGCCTGCAAGGACCTGGTCTGCAGAACAAAGGGCATGTTGCAACAGGCTGGAGTGTGGTTCGCAATCGTCCGATCGCACCTGGCACCTATACGCTGTAACGGTGTATTTCTGGTGATGAATATAACGTTACTGGAAAAACTGGACGATTCCTGCAGCGGGATATCGCTGCAGGAATCCGTCTGTCGTCAGGTTCAGCGAATTATTTCGACCCGGATTTATGTCCGTGATGGTGATCCGGCGAACAGCTATATCACAGGCTTCGGATTGCCGGAAATTGTCGAACTGTATACCGATGACAGCAGCGCCCGGCAGGCATACCGCGATCTGATTCGCGAAAAGCTTCTGGCACTGGAGCCCAGATTAACGGATGTACAGGTGATTGCGGTCAGTTCAGCAGCAAGCACTGCAAGCTGCAGGCTGAAATTACAGCTTGGGCAGCACACGATTGAAGAACGGTTTTTTTTCTGAACAGCAGACAACCATTGGGCAACGGGAATTAAACAGCATGAACAGGGATATCCAGCAATTTCAGAATGAACTGGGGGGAATGCGTAAAGCGGTTGAAGCTTTCAGTCGTGCTTATCCTTCTGTCGCATCTGAGCTGCGTCTGAGTGCTGGTCATTCTGCTGACCCTCATGTTGAGCAATTACTGCAGTCGTTTGCCTGGCTTACGGCCAGCCTGCGTAATGACCTGCAACAGCAAAAGCATGAAATCCCTAATCATTTATTGCTGAGTCTGTATCCCGCACTGATGCGGTCAATACCCTGCATGACAATTATGCAGGCCAATGTACTGCTTGATGGTGCGAATTTTATAAATGGATACACCCTGGAGAAGGGACGTTTATTTTCCGCCAAAAGTATTTCCCGTCGTGACGCCGGGCAGAAGCCTGTGGAATGCAGAATGCAGTGTTGCTATGACACGCCGCTGTGGCCATTTCTGCTGGAGGACGTTGCAGTAAAACCGAAAAATATCTTTGAGTTTCTCGGGGGGCGGAATGATGTTCAATCAGTTATCTCCATAAAAATGCGCAGCGAGGGAACCGATCCGGTCTATGAATATCCGCTGCAGCGTTTGCGGTTTTTTATTAACGACCCGGCACTGAGGCCGGATCTGTACAAATTACTCAGCGATCATATCTGCGGTATTGCCATCCGCGTGGACGGAGAGATAGTGCCACTGCCGGAAGCAGGCATTGAGTGGCTGGGATTTGACCAGCAGCATAATGTACTGCCGCAACCGAATGGCAGTCACGATGCTTACCGGCTATTACAGGAATACTTTTATTTTCCGGAAAAGTATTACTTTTTCGAAATTACCGGACTCGATGTCAGCCGGGTATCCAGCCAGTTTGAATTATTGTTATTGGTTAATCAGCCGGATTCTATGCCGGCACTGGAACGCAACAGCCTCAGCTTTAACAGTTTTCCGGCGATTAATTTATTTCCCGCCACTTTTTGTCCGGTTCAGCTGGATCACAGCTGTTACGAATACCGTCTGTATGCCGATGAAAGTCAATACGGTCAGAGTGAAGTACACAGCGTGGAAAATGTTCGCCTGTTATCGGCGGATGGCCGGGTTAAAACGGCAACCCCCTGGCTGGGGCATGCCGGAGTGGATGATATCCGTGACGCCGGCGTGCGCTACCTGACCCGTCTGGTCGCTCCGCTTTCACCGGCAACGCCAGGTTGCGACACCATGATTTCACTGCAGGATCTGGATCTGACGCCGGCCACTCCGGTTGATCAGACGCTCAGCGTTAAAGGGCTGTGTAATAACCGTACGCTGCCGGAGTCCTTGCGCATCGGCAACCGCTTAAAACTGACCGGCGCCGGGGCCTTGCTGGACGCGACCATTATTACCCGCCCCAGTCTGTTCCGCGGCGAAGGACTGAGCGGGGAGGCCAACATTAACCTGCTATCGCAGCTGCATCTGAATTTTCTGTCACTTTTACCTGAGGCCGACGATGGGCATCCACTGGCACGGCTTAAACAGCTGATTGCTCTCTACAGTGATCCGCAGAACGCCTCACACCAGCGTCAGCTGGATGGTCTGGTCAATATTCAGGCAGAGAGCTGTGTCCGGCGCATGGGGCGTGAAGCCTGGCGCGGCCATTATCGTGGCAGTCGTATAACCCTGACAGTGGATGAGGCGTTTTTTGATGGCGCCAACGCGCTGTTGCTCGGTGAAGTAATGAGCCATTTTCTGGGCCTTTACACCACCCTGAATCATTTCGTCCAGCTGCAGCTGGTCAGTTATCAACGGGAAGGAGTCTGGAAGCAATGGCATCCGCGCATTGGCGAACAGGTCATACTGTAAATTCTCTGCTGGCGCAGAAAAACGGAACCGGCTGGAATTTCCTGCAGCTGGTGCGTCTGGTGCTGCGCCTGCGCCGGACAGCGGATGCGACCTCCGGCAAACAGCCTGTCAGCGATAACGAACTGCTTGAAATCCTCGCGGATAACGTCCGCTTCCGCGCCTCTCTGGCAGCCGACTTTCCGCCCTGGGATGTGCGCGAAGTGAGCCTGTCAGA
>NZ_DDCJ01000105.1:22996-23148 GCF_002335285.1 Thalassolituus sp. UBA2009 | reverse complement strand
CTGCCGGCTCCCTTTATTGAGTGGCTGCGCGACCGGTCTGAGCAGGATGATCACGCCATGCTCGATTTTCTCGAGCTGTTTAATAACCGTCTGATGGCATTGCGCTATCTGGTACACCGCAGCACCCGGCCAACGCTGATGGATGCCCCCGC
>NZ_DDCJ01000105.1:0-22744 GCF_002335285.1 Thalassolituus sp. UBA2009 | reverse complement strand
ATGAATCCTGAGGGTGATTATGACCTTGGCCTGACCGGGTTGTTTGCCAATGTCCGCCTGTCACTCCCCATGGTAAGGCAGATGCTGCAGTGCGCACTGGGATTGCCGCTACTGCACATGAATGCCCTGCAGGGAGGCTGGCTGAGGGTAGATAGTCAGGATCATTCCCGTTTGGGCGACAGCCAGAGCTGCCGGCTTGGACAAGGCGCAACTCTGGGGAAGCGGGTCTGGGATCAGCACAAAGCCACAGAGCTGGTTATCGGCCCACTGGATTGGGCGGAAGTGCAAAAACTGACCCCAGGAGGCGCACGCCATTCCCGGCTGATCGATCTGATCCGGCGCATAACCGACTGCCGCATTGACTGCCGGATTACGTTGCGCTGCCCGGCAAACCAACTGCCGTCTCTGCGCTTAAGCAGCAAAGTTGCACCGGGGGAGCATATGGCATTGGGTGTCACCTCTTTCCTTAGCCACAAACCCCAGAGTCAGGGATTCCGCGATATCAGCTTTATGGTCGGGGTAGCAGCATGATCAAGGCGTACGGTCGGCACTCTGTTCATGGGCTTTGTTATCTGCTGATTGCGCTGAGCGTAATACTGTCTGGTTGCTCGGTACTCGGCCTGTCGCCGTTAAATGATGTCCGCAGCATCCGTATTGAGGCCAGTGCCGACTGCAACCGCAATATGCCGGTGGCCATTGATTTCGTATTTATCAGCGATGAGCGGGTAGCCCGGTTACTGGCAGACCTGAGCGGCCCGGACTGGTTCAGCCGCAAACAGGAGCTGGTTATGCGCTATGACAAGCAGCTGGAGGTGGTCAGCGCCGAGGTCGTGCCCTTGTCTGTTATGTCCTCACTGCCTCTGCCAGACGACCACAGCAGGGCTGGCAACATTCTGATGTTTGCCAACTATCTGGGGGCTGAAGGTCAGTTTGTTGCTCAGCTCGGACAATTCCGGCAACTGAAGGTCCTGCTGCAGCGGGAAGGATACCGGTTAATCGAAATGCATCAGGAATAACACACCATGGCAATTTTATCGGCCGGGCAGGCCAGTTTACTGATCCCAGCAAGTCGTGAGAAAGCAACGGGTTACCCGCAAAGACTGCCAAACCCTATCTGCTGGCACGAAGGTATGCTGCTGTCACCGCAACACTTTCAGCAAAATCATTTTTACTGGGAAGAGCAGCTGCGTCAGCAGTTATCGCTGATCAACCCGGCGTACTGGGGTATTGCTCAGCTAAGCCTCGATCGCGGAGCCCTGCTCGAAGGCCAGGTGGTGATTAACCATCTGGTTGCCGTTATGCCGGATGGACTGCTGGTTGATCATCTGGCCAGCAAAGACAATCCGCTTACCCTGACACTGGATTTCAAGCCTGGCCAGGGCGCACAGACCATTCAGCTGGCGGTACCGATTCAGGTACCCGGCAGTGCCAGTGAGCGGGCCGAAATTCAGCGCTACAGCAGCCGCAGTGATCACCCCAGAGTTGATGAAAATACCGGTGAGAACGAACTGATTATGCCAAGGCTGTACCCGCAGCTGTCATTGCAGAGTGGCGATCAGGTCAGCAGCCGCTATGTCGGGTTGCCTTTATTCCGGGTGATCAAGCCGGAAGGCGGTCACCCCCAGCTTGACCCGGATTACGCTCCGCCATTGCTGAGCATTGCGGCTGATCACTTTCGTCATGCCGGCGAAACCTCATCTGCGGGCAGATCATTACAGCAGCGCTGCCAGGCTCTGGCGCTGACCATCCGTCATAAAGCCCGGCAGCTGGCCGGTTTGTCTGAAGACGGAGAGTCTCTGGGCTACAACATTACCCGCCGTCACCATCGCTGGATTCGCGCAATGGTGCAGGAGCTGGCGGCTCTTGAGCAGCTTGCAGACACCGCAGAAACCCCGCCGGCAGCGCTGTACCGGGGGCTGATCCGGATGGCCGGACCAATCAGCGAACTCGACCCGGGCAGCATTCCTCCACGCTTTCCCATTTATAACCACGACAACGCCTTGCCCGGCTTCGATAAGGTAATGAGTTACATCCTGCAGCAGGTGGAGCGGGTCAATCTTAATTACACCTCGCTGGGTTTCGACGAAGAACAGGAAGGGGTATTCACACTGAACTACGACAAGGCTTGGGAAGGAAAAGACCTGCTGATAGAGCTGCGCCCGGCCTCTGGCAGCAGTCGCGAAGGCGCCATCCGCTGGCTGGCAGCCTGCCGTATTGCATCGGTTACCGTGCATAAAGAACTGATGCAACGACGTTTGCTTGGTGCCAGTGCGGTTCAGATAGAAAGCGACGAAAAGAGCGGCATCGTACCCGCTAATGGCAACGTACTGTTCCGTATCAAAGCCAATAAAACACTGATACGGCCCGGTGCAAAACTGGCTATCGCCTGTACCAGCCGTCAGGCCAGTGAAGGTCGTCCGGCTTCCATCGTGATGCATGTTCCCCACGAGTAACACAGAAAAGGATTGGTGATTTGGTGATGGATAACAGGCTTCAGCCGACCGCAACTGCGGCAACACAAGACTACGGCGACCCGGTGCAACTGATGAGCGATTTTTACCGCCAGGTGGTTGAGGTTAAGTTCTGGGTGCGCAGTGGCCGGCTGAATGACGAAGTTGCTGCGCAGTTCAACCTGAACCGGGCTCCCAGTGGCGAAGAAATTACGGAAGCCGTTGCCCTGCGCCTGCAGCGCTGGGTCGAAAAAACCCGGCTGAACGCAGCCAAAACCCTGACAGAAAGAGAGTGTGAACGGGTAGAGCAGACACTGTTTGTTCTGGTCGCACTGGCCGATGAGCTGTTTATCATGGAGCTCGACTGGCCAGGCAAAGAACACTGGCAGGAGCAGCCACTGGAAGAGCGGGTGTTCAGCAGCTGCTTTGCCGGCGAGCGGTTTTTTACCGGAGCGGCAGCATTACTGGCAGACCGCTCATGGGATCAGCAGGAGCAGAAACTGGCCTCTGTTTATCTGTTTGCCCTGCGTCTGGGATTCGCCGGGCGCTATCGGGGAGATGCCCAGCGCCTGGGCAATTACCGCGCATTACTGTTCAAACGCATCAGCAGTGGTGCGCAGCCCGGTCTGGTTTGCCCGAATGCCTATCAGCATGTTCTTGCCTCACGTCAGGAACGCCGGCTTGCACCACTGGCAGCGTGGTACCGGATGATGGCTCTGGGAGCTGCAGCCTATCTGGTGCTTGGCTGGGTTATCTGGCTGACATTCAAAGGCCACTGGGGGTAATAGCAAATGAGTCTGATACAACCCCTGCTAAACCAGATTCAGGACAGCGTTCAGGCCTTGCTGATGTCACTTGGTGAGCGCTTTGCGCCACTGATCGAAAATCTGCGGCCAATCTGGACCGATCCGTTGTGGCAGTTTATTGGCCTGATTCTGTTACTGACACTGCTCGTTATTCTGCTGATCTGGCTGCTTAAAGCCGGCAGCGATGTCGTGGCGTCGGTGTCAGACATCACCATAAAACTGTTCAGCTGGCCACTGAAGGCCGTCCGTAAGGCCTTTCAGGCATTGGCGCAGAAGCGTCAGCAGCAACAGGATGAAGAGCAACAACCCACAGGCTGGCAAGTGCTGAACCGCATCCGGGTGCGTCAGGGTATGGATGTTGTGCGCTACCTGACAACCCGCCGGGACTGGCGTTACCAAACCCCCTGGTATCTGCTGGCCGGGGTTGATAGCAGCGGCAAAAGCAGCTGGGTGCAGAGTGTCCGCTCTGGTTTGCGGGCGCAGTTACTGGCGCGTGAAAAGCAGCTGGCTGCGGCGGGCAGTCAGTGGCACTTCTTTGATCAGGGAGTGATCATTGAGGTTGAGCAGGAAAAACACTTCACACAAACCGTCGATCTGCTCAATTTTTACCGTCCGGAGCGGCCGGTAGACGGACTGATTCTGACCATATCTGCCAAAGTCCTGCAGCAGGCCAGCGATCCGGTTGCCCGCAGAACGCTGGGCGAAGCTCTGTACCGCCAGCTCTGGAGCATTCAGAAGCAAACCTGCTTTGTCGTACCTGTCTATGTGCAGGTAACCCAATGTGATCATGTGCGCGGATTTAACGAATTCTGGTCTGCAGGTACAAAAGAAAGACCGCAGGAAATGTTTGGCTGGTCCAATCCGACCCGCCTGGATGCGGCCTTTTCGCCACAGTGGGTCGATGATGCCTTCACCAGCGTAGTGGATGGTATCCGCAGGGCACAGCTGCAACTCGCCGCCGGTGGTGATGGCATTGCCGGCATTGATGCCTTTATGTTGTTCGATCTGGAGTTTCAGAATCTGGCGGAGCCACTGCGGGAAGTGCTGGCGTTTGCTTTTGCCCGCAGCAGCTATCAGGAAGCACCGCCGCTGCGTGGCATCTGGTTCAGCGGCAAAGTACGTGATGAGGTTGCCCTGACCGATGACTTCCTGAATCACAAACTGTGGCCGGAAACCCTGCTGGCTTACCCGGCAGAGCAACGGCGCTTCTCTACCAACCGTACGTTGCGGCATGCGCAGTACGCAACACTGGCCATCGCATTTACGCTGCTGTCGGCACTGCTGATCGACTCAACCCGTCTGTATCATTATTCCGTCAGCACTGAAAAAAGCTGGGCGGATATTTTAAAGAAAGAACCCGATTGCAGTGAAAGTGGCAGTAACACCTGGTGGCTGCTGAGCAGTCTGAGCAAAATGAGCGAACAGCCCCTGACACTCTCATTGCCGGCGTCCTGGGGGAGTGGTCAGATGCGTTCTCTGAAGGCGGCAGTCGCGCAGCGTATCTACCCCAATCTGTTATTTCAGGGCATGGACTGCCGGCTGCAGGAAAAAGCAACCGAACTGAAAAAAGATTCTGTTTCTGCGGATGACGATCTGGAAGCGGCCAGCCGTGAGCTGAAAACCTTTATGACCGACCTGCGGGAATACCAGCAGGCCCAGAAACGCCTGATTTATCTGGCAGGTCCATTACCTGATAACCAGGGCGTGGCCGGCGAGTTTCAGGCGCTGCTCGATTATCTGTATAACTCATCCATACCATCGACGATCACCTTCGACAGCCCGTTGCTGGCCGGGGCGATTGTCGATACGGCTTACGACATCAACTGGAATGAACATGATCTGGTTGACCCGGAACAACAGCTGACCCGGCTGAATACACTCAGCAATAATGTACGCAAAATGATCGGTCAGCAGGCCACCAGACCGCCTGTTGCAGCAATACAACGTGCTTTTCTGGTCAGCACGCAGAGTCAGTCTTCAGCCGTATATCTGCAAAAGAATGCGGCAGCCATGACCGGTTCTTTGCAGGACTTCCAGCGCTGGCTGCTTTATATGAAACACCAGTGGATCGACACCCGTGCAGCAACCAGCCCCTGTGGTCGTCTGCAGCAGGAAATGGCGAGCTTGCGGACTGTTCTGCTGGATGCCGGCTACCCGGACACCATCGAAGATGCCTTCAGTAATAAAGAATGTGATGAGGCAATCCGTAATCAGATTGCCGCTCTTGATATTGCTCCTCTCGGAAAATTGTTTCAGCTGACAGACGACGGTCCGCTGGATTTTTCACCGCAGATGGAACACTGGGAAGAAGAGTTTGCCGCGTTACGTTCCCTGAGTGTTGTTTCGCAAAGCATACCGACGATCGCCGGTGAGCAGGATAGCGGCGACAACAGCGGCGCTGTTGTTGCGTGGAACGCTCAGCCACTTGAACAGGCTCTGGATATGCTGCTGTCTTATCAGGCCTATACGCAACAATGGTGGCCGGTCGTGGCAGGCAAACAACAACAGCCATTTTATGCCACCGCCTTGCGCAGTCAGCTGCAGCAGACCATACGCAAACTGATAGCCCGGGCACAGATCCACCCGCACGACTTCAGCCGCGGGCCTCTTTCCGGCGCGACAGATTCAGAAACAGAACTGGGCCGGACACTGACCAGCTTCAGCCAGGCAGAAGGGTATATCCGCCAGTTACTGACCTTATTGCAGCAGGAACAGGACAGCGGCAATGTGGCTCTGTTACAGAATGCGAGCCGTCGTTTTATCAGCGACCAACTACAGATACTGAATAATCTGGTCGCACAGAACCGCCTCTACCTGCCGCTGAAAAACCCTCAGTGGGCCAGCGACAGTTTCGCTGCTGCATTATTCAGCTATACCGATCCGGCGGATCTCGATGGTTATCTGCAAAGTCAGAGACTGCGGGTTGAGTATCTGGCGCAGAATTACGCCAGACCGCTGCTGAGTTTCCTGCTGGACACCGATGGCGTTGCCAATACCGACCGTGCCGCCAGCCTGTGGCTGGGGACATTGAGCGACCTGCAGCGTTACCAGCGTAAAGATCCGGGTAATCAGATTGCCTCTCTGGAGAATTTCATCGCCACGCAGCTGCCCCAGCTTGATGCTGAAGGCTGCAATAACTGGCTGACGACACCGGCCTTCAGTCACACCTCCGCGGGTTTGTTTGCCCGGCGCCAGTATGAAATAGATAACCAGTTGCGCAGCTACTGCGAGCAGTACGGCAAAAATACCGTCATCAAACGCTATCTGGCACTTGCTCAGCGCTTCAATGCGGAACTGGCGGGCCATTTCCCCTTTGCGCCAGCTGATCAGGCAGGGCACAGCGACATCGATCCGGGCGTTGTGCGGGCGTTTTTTGCAGACTACCGGAAAATCTGGGGGCAGCCGAAGAAAGATAAACCACTGGCGACCGGGCTGGCCGAGCTGATAGATGCTCAGCCTGAACTGGCGCTGGACCCATGGCTGGAGTTTGTCTCCAGTCTGGATCAGCTGGCTGCACTCTGGGATGTCGCACAGGATGCCGACGGCGTTATGAATCTGGATTTGCAGGTTGAATTTGCAGCATTGCCAGAGCAGTCGCTGGGAACCCGCCAGATCATCCAGTGGACCCTGAGCAGTGGTCATGACGCGGTTATTTATCCGAATGGAAATAACCGTCTGAGCTGGAAGCCGGACAACCGTCTGGCGCTGACTCTGCGCTGGGCGACCGGGTCAGAATATTCTCCGGTCCGCAACACCGATTTGCCACTGAGTATTGACTCTGCCAATCGCAGCGCGACCTTCAGCAGTGAAGGTCGCTGGGCCATGTTCGAGTGGCTGCAGCGCTTCTCCGGAGAAAGCGCCCCGGTTGCACAGCGCACCCTGTTGTCATTCCGCGTACCGGTTGCTGCACGGCAGAAGGTTACAGCGGCGTCCGCGGCCACTGCGGACAACAGTAAGCCCGCATCCTATACCAGCAAAGTGCATCTACTGCTGAACGTCTCAGCACGCTCGGCAGACGGCACCAGTCATGCGCTGTTACTGCCGGCCTTGTTGCCACAGCGGGCACCCGGATTGCCTGGCAGTCAGGGCGGGAACGACACAAAAGTGCTTTCAGCCAGAGCATCTGGCGGACACAAACCGACCTGACCATCCGGGAACACCCGAAGAGCAGCTGCGCAAAGGAGATTGCCAATGAAACATGTAACAGATCAGGGAAAGCACAACCGCAGGAATCCGCTGCCGTATATCTCCTGCGTAAAGTGTGGCGCAGGGGATAAACCTGAGAAGCGCCCGGGAAGAGCAACCCTGCTGCTGCCATGCAGTATTCAGAAACCTGCCGGAGGATGCCGCCGTGCGTATGCCACAGACAGATAACGCTGAAATCAATCAGTACATTCAGCAGTTTTACGGTTACTCCCTTGATGACCTGCTGGCGCCGATCGGTGAAGGGCAGGTCGGTGAGTCCGTACGCCACAACGGTGTGTATTTCAAAATCAAGGAAGCCCGGCGCGCCGATGATCCGACCCTGCCGCAGGGCATCTGGACCCATGAACTGAAAGTAGCCGACTGGGAAAGTGTGGAGCAGACCGCACTCAGTGCGCTGTGCCATAAAAGCAAGGATCTGCAGCTGGGCGTCTGGCTGATGGAATCCAGTATTCACCGTTATGGCTTTGCCGGGATCGCACCGGCTGCGGTTCTGATCCGTTCGTTGTGTGAGACCTACTGGGAAACCATGTATCCACAAATGGAGGACGGTGATATTGAGTTCCGTACTAACCCCATCAACTGGATCAATGAAAAGCTGGCTCTGCCTCTGCGCCTGATTCCGCTGACTCAGGCCGGGATTGACGATATCGAAGTCAGCTGGAACGACTGGGATACAGCGCAACGCCACGAACAACTTAAGCGGCAACAGCCCGATAACCTGCGTTTGGATGGCCCCAGCAGTGAATCGTTCAAACAACATATGGCTGCAACGCCGGTTAGTTTCTTTCTGCACCAGCATGAACAGCTGCAGGACGGTTTGCAGGCTATCGATGATCTCTCTGCCTGGCTGGACAATGCCTGCGGAGACCACAGTCCGAGCCTGTCTGAAATAAGCCAGCTGCTGAATCAGATTCTGGCCATGATCAGCGGCGAACTTAAACGGCGCGGCGTCAGCCTGTCCGCTGCAGAAGGTGAAACCAATAATGAAGGCAGTTCTTCCGGCGTAAGTGATGGTGGCGAACATGCGTCCGGAGCGGGTAATGGCGGCTCCGGCGGTGACGGCCCCATCAGAAACCGCGCGGATGCTTTTGCCTGCCTGCACCGTGCGGCCGAGTTTCTGATGCAGGATGACCCGCACAGTCCGGTGCCATACCTGATTTATACCGCCTGCCACTGGGGCGAGCAGTCGGCGCCGGATTTGTATCAGGAGCTGTTTCTGAACCGTGGCGGACAGCTGAATATTTTTGAATTAATGGGATTAAGTGTCGAGGCTAATTAACGGTTTTTCCGTTTAAGTCAGGGATTGTAGTAGCAGAAGAGCAAGGAGAAGGGATATGCCAGAGACTCATGTTAATGCGCAACAAATGCAGGCAATGATTGGCCGCGGCGGCCGGAATCTTGGGGATGCACACCGGCAATTCCCCATCATCAGCAGAAACCGCCGTACACAGATGGAGGTCGTGCAGCATCAGCGGGGACCGAGACAACGGCGGGGCAGTGTTACCAACTTCCATATGCATGGTAATGCACTGGGGGCTATTACTCATACCGATCGCAACGGTAATACCTATCGAATGAATGCCCGCGATCATTCCCAAAATACCCGGGGCCTGACGTATCAGGCTCATGGTCGGGGCGGGTAGAGCGGCAGGCAGTGACCACCGACAAAACCATTAAAACCCACAATGCCATTAATAATGAGAACGGGTGATGTATGGGGAAAAAAAATCAAAGTGACATCATGGCCCGCAAGGGTAATGCGTCGCTGCGGGCGGCCAAATCAGCCGGCGCTCCTTCTTATGTCGGCAAGAATGTCCGTGCCCGGGCCGGGAAGGTTATAGCAGGTGCCGGGCGCCTGCCCAATGGTATTGCCGCTTGTCATCGTGTATCGGACAAGCGTTTCCGCACCATCTCAAAACTAACGCTGGATAAACTCGGAGATAGCAGTCTGCCTGTTGCTAAGCGCAATCAGATCCTGGCTTCATTTACCGGCCTGACAAACGCAATGGGAGGCCCCAAATTCAAACGCAAAGTGCAGCTCGAACGCCGGAAAGAATTCGTAACGATGCTGGCCAAACGTGCCACCGACCCGTCTCCCAAGGCACTGACCGCAAAGGAGCAAAAACTGGCTCTTGATGCGACAACCGACATGGCTAACCACGCGCCCGATAATTTCTTTCTGGGGGATTCCAGTAATAACTCATCGATTGGCGAACGTCAGGATGCACGTTTGCTGCCGCCAACCAAAAAAGGTGGCAAGCGCTCGCCCAGCCCGGTGTCGTTCCGGATTGCTCAACACACCCGGGACACACTGAACGAGCTGGGAGAGCCGGTTTCGCCCCGGCTCAAAGCACTGGCCGGAGGCTCAGTGCCTTCTGGTTTTAAAACCTCGGCAACCGACTGATGTTGCACTCCGTAGCCGATATAACACAGCCTGAAAAGGGGGATTGATATGCCTGGCTCACCCAACAATGGCGGAAGTGGTTCTACTGGGACTAACCAGCCACGTCCGCCGCGTTCCACTGCAACGACTGCGCCGCAAGGTGGCTCATCTTCACGCCGAACCAACACTGCACAGAGTGCCATGGCGGCGCCATCAGCCAGACCATCCGGGCCCTCACGGGCCACTGTGGCGAGCTCGTCGCGCATGCCACCGCCGCAAGCCAGGGGGCGCAAACCTAAGTCAAAACCGGTAACAGGGGTTCCCGCCCACCTGGTTTCTCAGTTGCCGGCCGGTACACTGGCTTACGGTATCGACAGTGCGCGCGCTGACGTTATGCGCTCGATATCCAATCAGAACAAACGCGGGACCGATGGCAGCAGAATTATAGGAACCGGTGGTGCGAAACTGCCGATGAAAGTGAATGATATGGTTGATCCGATGTTGTCGCGGGCCCGCGGAGGTCTGAGTGAAGAACACATCCGGAGAACAACCCGGGGATTTTCTGCTCATCAGCGGGAATACGAACAACACATGGCGGGTTATCAGGAATATCAGGACGTGAAACCACCGCCGCGCTCACTGGGCAGTTCAAGCAGTCAGACCGCCGAAGAACGCCGGAGAATGTTTGGCGTTACCAGTAAAGGCGGTCTGAATTTTAATCTGAAAAAAGGCCTGCCCATTGTGCAGAGCCTTGATGGTATGAATATGAGTCAGATATTCGATCCCAAGCGCCAGGGTGGGGGGTATTTTGGTTCGGTCTCCTCGCAGGAAATCCGTCATCAGACTCATAATGCAGCCTTATTCGCGCCACAGGCCGAACCCGATCAGGGGTCTCAGCCACCGACCTGGAGCGGCAATCCTGTTCGCTATGTACGAGGGGGTGTCGAAGTGCCGCCGCCAATACACGACCCTCAACACCAGCAGGTTATCGGACGATATAAACGGGTTCGTACACCGTCAGTAGCAGATATGGTTCCCCGGGTTCAGCATGCTGCCGCGGCAGCATCGTCGGCCCCGGCGGTTGATCCATCACCGATGGCATCAGCGGCCAACCATCCGCCAGCACCACAAGCCCCTCAGTCGCAGCATCCGGCTGAATAATTTAATAACCTGAGCAAAGGAATACTTATGTGGCCAACAAACCGGGATATCGCCAAGAACAGTCTTCAGCATACGATGGAATCGGGGTTTCGTGCCCTGGCTTCTAGTCCGGCACTGAGGCGTCACCACCTGACCCAGGCAGCACTCGGGGCGGCGACTTTTTATACCGCGCTGAGCCATGCGCAGGAGCAGGCAGCAAAGCGGCAAAAGTAATTAATCAGAAACGGGGGTTGGTGTCCTGGATTCAGTCTTGGGGGAGCTGATATATCGCGCCCCGATTGATGACTACTGTGAACCACCAACAGCTGCATGACACTGACTCAGCTAGAAAATCTGAGTCAGTCCGTCATAAGACAACTGGCCGAAAACAGATTGTTCGGAAAAGTTGAGGTCGGTGCTATATGCCATCAAGAAAGAGACCGCACAGTGCGACAACAAATTCAAACACAGTAGCGCCGATCAGAGCGATAAAGAAACCGCGCAGGGCGCACAGGTACAGAATAGAGAGAGACCGAACACTGACATCATCACAACAAACCCTGCGAGGGTTTGTTGATGTCAATGCCGCTTTAACGGGGCGCCTCAGCAAAAAAAATTATTTCCGGGTTCCATCCAATCCAACAGTGCACAGTTTCAGTTCGGGGTATCACGAAGCAGGGCTGACAACCGACAGTGCTAATCATCTGACTGCCCGATTGCACAGACAAAAAGGGATCAGCCAGTTCAGATCAAACGCTCCAGAGCCATTACGCAACAAAAAATTTTATGAAGCTAATGTCAGCACGGTAATGCATGCCGGTGACGGCTTGCGTACAGATACCGCCCAAACGGTGCTTTCGGTTCCCAGGCGGGATGGTGGCGGTGGCGCAGGACATTCTGGTTCAGGTGTAAAGCAGTCAGGGCAGAAGTCTGCACATGATCTGCTCCGGGAAAGCACCGTTGAATTATTACAGAATAAAAATTTAACCTCAGGCATTGCAGCGGTTACTTTTGGTGCTTTTGCCGTCGCAAGTATGGCGCCAGGAGAAGTGGCGTCAAAAACCCCCAATATCCGCAAGCTCAAAGCACAGCATGTAAGAGATCATTGGGAACAAAATCGTGAGGAGGTGAAGGCCAGGGTTGAAGATCAATACCAACGACTATCGACAAACGAACAACAGGAAGTCGATACCCATATGCAGAGTTTTTTCCAAAAACTGCCGAAGGACAGGCGTCTGGCGAATGGGCGCTGCACTTCGCCGGTAAGAGACACAAGAAGGCAGCATAAAAATGCAGTGAGTGGTGGCGGCTATGTTTCGAAAAAAAATGATATTCTGCCAGGGCCACGAAAAAAACGATCTGCCATACATTCCGATCAGGACGCAAGAGAGGCGACCAGCTATTTCACTCAGCCATTCCGTTCCAATCGCTCCTGAACTGAGTTTGCAACAGAAAAAATCTCCGGGACAAAGAGGCATTTTTCCGGGTCAAAAAACACCCGCCTGTCGCGTCATGCCCCCACCAAAGTGATCCGTTTGGCGCTGTTTCCTGCGTTGAACGACAAACATCCATGGCACCGATCCTGCTATGTAGCCTTATCGTCTTTACCGGCACGGGCTTCTTATGACATCGCAGCACCCTCCAATGTGGATAGAAAAAACGGACAGCGAACAACCTGCCATTTCCGTTTTGATCGAAGGCGACCGGACACTGGAAAGTATTGATCAGCAGCACCTCCGGGTTGAGTCCATTCAGGGGCAGGAAGGTATTTCGCAGCCTTTCCAGATGACGGTGAAATTACGTGCTGACGACACAAGCAAACAACCTGAACGCGGTCCGGTGCTTGATGGCCGTTATATCGGTCGCTGGGCAAGGCTTTGCATTCAGGGACGTCGTTATTTCCGTGGATTGATTACCGAACTGGCTCTCGCCGCTCCGGGTTGTTACACCCTGACGGTGCAATCGCCGCTGCAGATTCTGAGCCTGCGCAATCGTTATCATATCTATACCCAGTGCAATATCAGTGACCTTCTGAAAGAGGTCTTTGCGCAGGAGTTGCTGGATAACCGTTTCCGCTTAAAGCTGGACTTTGATGACAGTCTGACACTGACCCGCATCCAGGATTGGTTGCAGGCTGGCGAAACGGATATGGATTTTATCCAGAGGATTATTGCTAAATTCTGTATCCATTATTTCTTTATTCATGAAAAAGATCAGCTGACGCTGGTCTTTTCAAACACAACAGCGACCACCGAAAAAGTGTCTATTCCCGGATATCAGGCAGGTCCGCTACCGCTGCGTTATACCTACACTTCGATTGATAAACTGGGATTACAACAGGGCGATTTATTCTGCGATCTGCGCTATTCGGTCAAGATGATGCCAGCCATGGTGCGCACCATGCTCAGTCGTATAGAGGCTGCCTGGGATACCAACAAAATGGCCATCAGCGACAATACCCCCTGGATTGATAATCAACCCCACGGCAATACGGAATATCAGTGTTACCGTTATTATGATTACGGTGCAGATACTGATGAGGCGCGTGGTCAGTTCACCAAAATCTGTCAGCAAATCCAGACCGAAGCAGGCACTCTGACCGGTAACGTTACCAGTCCGCTACTCAGCCCAGGGTATTCATTTTCGCTTTGGGAACCCGTGCCAGACGAGGGGAGTATGGGCAGACCTGAATTCAGTGGCGAAGTGTTTATCGTCACCAAAATTCAGCACAAAATGAGTGCCACCGGTCCTTACTCCGGCAGTGTTGAAGCGACGCAACTGTACACCGGTAATGAAACACTTGAGCAAACCCTGCTGACACCATTTTCAATGCAGAACACTCACCAGGGCAGTGTTATTGCCAAGGTGATTGAGCATACGCCTCCGGCCAGTTCATATTTTGTTAATAAGAGTAATTTCCAGCCGGAAGATGGTCAGGTCAGCTTTGATGGAGACATCAGCAAGGCGCGGGGCTGTCTTGTGCGCCTGGCAACCGGCAAAGAGTACTGGGTCACGCTTTCCAAAACCTCGCAGACGGTTCCTGAAATCAATTCACTGGTCACTATTGGTCGCGGGGATGGTGAAAGCGAACAGCCAGAGTTGCAGCAGGTGTTGTCATCTCATGGTTCAAAAACCGTCACCCCACCAGGCAGGCGCAATGCTTCATGGCAGGTAAACGGCTCATGGGGAAGCAGTTATTCAACCAGCTATGGTGACAGCATCAGCATCCGCTATGGCCATAATTCCGCGACGGATTTATCTCAGGCTTCGGCGCTGGTTGAAAGTGCTTATGATAAAACCGGTATGGATAGCACGTTGTACGGTAACAGCAGCTATTCCAAAGGCGGAGGCTGGAGCCTGTCGCTGAGTGACAATGCGGATGCCGGAGTGCTCAGCGCATCGGTTTCACAGGGGAGCAGTTATAACGAAAGCCATGCCCTGATCAGTTATGGTGTAAGCCATACCGGCACCAGCCAGAGTTTTTCCCGCACAGGAAAAAGCGTTAACCGCTCGGTCACAGGAGAGTATGACGGCACCCTGGATCTGAACAATCCCAGCTTTATCGGCGGCCATATTCCCGAGCAGTCCATTGTCGATATTGCCAACCAGTTAAACACGGGAGACAGCTATAACGAGAATTACACTAAAGGGCGGTCCGTAAATTTAAGTGGCAATGGGGCGGAACCCCCTGGCTGGGATGATACCTCGGCAATGGTTTTTTCAAATTCAAAGACCGTAGGTAAGGTGGTTAATAAATCGGCGCATATTGGCGACAACTACAACACCTCAAGCCAAACCGGTAATACAACAACGTCAAACACAACCAATGGCAACAGTAATAACACCAACACCACGACGGGGAACAGCACAGGAACCACAACAACCGCGGGGGATACCAACAATACTTCGACCGTGGTAGGGAACCGCAATGAAATATCCACCTCGGTTGGATTAAGTAATGCGATCACAACCAATATTGGTGCATCCAACCGGATTGAGAATAACCTCAGCCTCAGTAACAGTATCGCCACCAATCTTTCTGCCAGTAACAATATCTCAACCACCATTGGTGCCAGCAATACCGTTGAAACCTTTATCGGTGCCAAGAATTCCGTATCGACCCAGTTAGCTGCGACCAATTCAACATCAACCACCATTGGTGCCAGCAACACTACGGAAACCTTTATCGGTGTCAAAAGCAACATAACGACGCAGCTGGCCGGCAGCAGCAACATCTCAACAACGATAGGTGCTAACTCATCCATCGATACTTTTATTGGCAGCAAAATGAATATTGCAACTCAACTTGCTTCGGTGATTGAAATAGAAACAACCATGGGAACCAAGCTCAAAACCGAAAACAATCTGAGTACCACCTTTCTGAATGAAATCACTGCAGGTTCGGTTATCAAAATGCAGGAAGCGCCGGCGGAGGTACAAATGAAGCTTTGCACCCATGCAAAAATCAGTGAAACCCAGGCAGAAATACTGAACGGCATTAAGGCCATTCTCTGATTATGCAAATTATCAAACCCCGCACTCTCAGTCTGGTCTGCAATACCTACCACTTTCATCGTCACACGCTGGCGATTGGCGTGGTCGGATTTTTCAGCCTGAAAAATCCACGTACCTTTATATCCGAAGCTCAGGGCTGGTCTCAGCTTAACCCGGCATTATCATCCGGGCTGATTCTGGATATGGGCTACGCCAAACCCTGTGGTGAAATGCTGTTGGCGGGTAACGCTTATGCGCCAGACGCAGATGCGGTAACGCGAATGAATGTCAGCGCATCATTAGGCAAACTGAAAAAAACACTGCAGATAATTGGTGATCGCCGCTGGAACGGACGTTTTTTGCGCAAGGCCAGTGCGCCCAGGCCTTTTCATTCCATGTCACTGGATTTCAGCCGGACTTATGGCGGAAGCGGATTCAGCGAAAACCCGGCAGGCAAGGGCATTATCAGCGAAGAAAACCGCCCCAAAGATGGGTTCTTCGAGTTGCCGAATATTTATCACTGTGATGAAAAAACAGCGGCCGATAGCGCGCCCAGAACTCCGGTCAGTTTTGGACCTCTGGATGTTATGCAGCCTCAGCGCAGCCGCTTTCACGGTACATTTGACCAAAGCTGGCTGGATAATATTCATCCGGGTTTCCCGCTGGATACCAATCCTCTTTTCTTTAATGCAGCAAGTGAGGACCAGCACATTAAAGGTTTCTTTTCTCCCGGTGAAGCATTTGAGATACAGGGCATGCATCCTGAGTCAGCAATTATTCAGGGACATCTGCCGCAATTACGCGCCCGTGCTTTTGTTAGTCAGATTGTTGATGGCGAAACTGAATTCCATGAAGTAGCCACGGCCATCGATACCGTCTGGTTTTTCCCTGATCTTGATATAGGCGTGGTGATTTATCGTGGCACGCTGCACGTTCAGAACTCTCTGGGGCTTGATGTTACCCAGCTGTTACTGGCTTATGAGCACAGCGATGACCCGGCCCGCACGGTGGCGTATTACCAGCAGGTTCTGAAACAAAAAACCGATCCTGAAACCGCTGCCGGACACATTCTTAATGAGTCGCAGCTGCTGCCACAAAAAAATGCAGCCGAAGAGGAAGAAGTCAGACAGCTCTATGCTGAAGCCAAAGCTCAGGTTCAGGAAAAAAAACAGAACTGGCTTAAACACATATTGGCCGATAAGCCATTATCCGAAACAGAAAAAAATAAAATCCGCGAACAAGTACTGGCTGATGATCCCAAAGAGTCTGCACCGATCCCCAAGGCACTGGTTGATCGTGGCGACATTGACTTATCTCCCTATATCGATGAAGCCAAAGTGCTTGCAGAAAAAGCCCGGCAAGATGCCAAACAGCAGCAGATGCAGGCCAGCCAATATAAGAAGAACCTTGCCCCCGAATCAGAAAACGAAATGAGACAGCGGGTATTCAGCCCGTTTAAGCCGCAGCCTGCGGATCAGCAGATGGCCGCGACACCTCCTGCCAGTCAGCGCAGCACTTCAGAACAACTGCAATTGGCGGAAAACCTGCAAAAAAACAGTCAGCGCCAGGCACGGCAACAGGCTCCGGAATGCACTGCGCTCAGCAAACCTCTTCCCGCAAGCGGTGCCCGGATGATCCGGGACTGGGTTGTCGATTTATTGAATGCCGGAGAATCTCTGGCCGGGCGTGACCTTGCCGGTGGCGATCTGGCCGGTCTGGATTTCAGCGGACAGGATATGACTGCCGTGATGCTGGAGCGGGCTGATCTGAGCGGCTGCTGCTTCGATCATTGTATTCTGGATGGCAGCGTTTTAACGGAGGCTGATATCTCTTATGCCAGCTTTTGTAATGCCCGCATGCAGCGCGCTAATTTATCAGGAACGCGGGGGCATGATGCGGTTTTTACCGGCGCAGATCTCAGCCATGCCTTACTGGTTGCAGCAAAACTGCATAGCTGCAATTTCAGTGGTGCAACCCTTAATCGTCTTATTGCAGCCGAAGCCACGCTGAATAGCTGTCTCTTTCAGCAGACCCATTGCAGGGAAGGGCAGTTTATTCAGGCGCAGTTACCGGCCAGCGACTGGCAGGATGCAACCGTAAGCGCAACGAATTTCACTCAGGCTGAGCTGCAACATTCAAACTGGCAACGTGCGCAGCTCAATCGCTGCCTGATGATTGATATTAAGGCCGACCATATCAATTTCAGCGGCTGTCAGGCAGAGAAAATTCAGTTCAGCAACAAAGGTGAACTGAATCATGCCATTTTTACCGCCAGCAGCTGGCACATTTGTGGATTCAGTAAACTCAATATGCAGCAAAGCTGTATCCGCGATGCCGTATTCAGGGATTGTGATCTGTCAGAAACAAAGCTGAATCACAGCGACCTGCGTCATTCACTGCTGCATAACTGCCTGCTGCGCCACGCTGATCTGAGCCATTGTGATTGTCAGAAAAGCTTCTTCAGCAGCTGTACGCTGGTTGGTACAGATTTTACAGCCGCCGATCTGAGTGAGGTGCAGCTGCGGCACTGCAATACTAAGGAAGCAATATTTCATGACAGCAGACGCCAACATATGGATCAGCGCCCTGATCCATCATTAATCTGATTCTCATTGTTACAGGGAAGGTACTATGAATAATAAACTGGCATCGATTCAGACGCTGATCAGCAGCGGCCAGACCATTATGAATCAGGATCTGGCCGGAGAATCCTGGGCAGACATATCCCTGGTTGGAGCGGTCTTTATTGACTGTTCTTTTGCAGCTATTCAACTGACCGGTTGCGATCTTAGCCGAACGGTATTTATTCAGTGTGATTTCAGCCACTCACAATTGACTGATAATACAATCCAACAATCCAGTTTTGTCCGTTGCATCTTTAATGACAGTCAATGGCGAGGGGAATGCGGCAGCAGTACGTTGTGCGAAAGCGACCTGAGTCTCAGTCACTGGCTGCAGGTAAAGCTGACGGCAACAACTTTCAGCCAGTGTAATCTGAGTCAGAGTGTCTGGAGTGGCTGTACCTTTCATGCGGTCAATCTGTCTGAAGTTGACACTTCCGGCATGACACTGGAACGCTGCGACTTCAATAATATTTCCTGGCTGAACAGCGACTTCTCCACCATCACACTGAAAAATGTCAGCTTTGAAAAAGCCTTGTTATTGCAATGCCGGTTCACCGACAAAGACCTGTCGGGCATACGCTTCCGGGCCTGTACCTGCACTGAAAGTCAGTTTGCCCGCATCCGCTTCAGTGCGGCGGATCTGGCCAATTCGAATTTTTCTAAATGTCAGCTGGCGGAAGTGGATTTTTCTGATTGCAATCTGAATCAGGCACTGTTTATCGAAAGTCAGATCAGCGGATGTCATTTTACGAGTGCACACCTGGCTAATGCTAATTTCCAAAAAGCCGAACTGAGTGAAACCAGCTTTAAAAACAGCTACCTGACGGAGTCCTGGTTTAAGTTGGCAGTGGTCAGCAAAGTTGATTTTTCCGGTAGCGATATGCGCTACGCCAATCTGAGTTACTCGCAACTGCAGCACTGTGATTTTATCAATGTCCAGCTTTTGCGGACCAATCTGCATGCTGGCAAAGAAACCAGCTGTCGCTGGAATGGCAGCAACACCGCTGAATTATTACTGACCGATCCGGATCAGCAGGAACTGGACAAACAACTGGAAGATTACGGAGTAAGCGCATGACACCCTGTATAGAATTTCCACTGAACCATCAGTATCAGCCGACGCCACTGGAAAACGCCTACAGCGGGGTGATTACCGCTATTGATGCTGGCAATGACCGGTGGATTATCGATCAGCATTTCACGGCGCAAAAGGCCGTCAGTTTATTAATAAAACCGGAGGCTGGTGATCTGGTTTATTTTGTCCGCATCGGTACGGAATTTTTCATCACTCAGATACTGCAGCGCCAAAAAAGTGATAACGCTTCCCACCCTCTGTCTCTCGAAAGTGATCAGCCGCTGTATATCCATGCTCCCGAACTGAAGCTGAGTGCCTGGCATACGCTGGAACTGACTTCGGTCAACACATTGTCGGTTGCTGCAGAGCAGGGGAGTTTTTGTTTTTCCGGTGCACTTATTCAACAGAGTGAAAATCTGATCCAACAGGTTGGTCATATGAATCTGACCGCCCGCGGCCTTCTGCGCCTGAATGCAAAGCAGCAGTTAATTACAGCCGAAGAAGATGTACGTATCGATGGCAAACGCATCAATATGGGCTGACAGCGCCTCAATTTAAAACAGGAGAATACTATGTTTGCCACCACACAAAGTCCGGCAATGCATCTGTCAGCACTGGATGTTTGCAAAACACCGATTGGGCCGGTTATTACGCCTATTCCATATCCGAATATCGGAATGTCTTCTACAGCCATTCCCAATATTTTTAATATGTATACGGTAGCTATGCCGGATCACAATTTATTGACCACGGTGCCGCTGTCTAATGGTGATCAGGCAGGGGTTCTGATGGGGGTGGTTTCCAGCATGATGATGGGGCCGGTTAAAAATATACTGGGCAGTTTCAAGGTGTACAAAATGGTAATGCCTGCGACTAAAATGCTTTCACCCAGCCTTCATAATGGCGAGTTGCCCAATACCGTTGGCACAACACTGACGCCATCACAGGTCAAGGTCATGATTCTCAGCTGACGCCAGCAGTGGCTGGCGATCAGAGTGAAAAATCCAGCCCCACGCCCTGAATGCCATCGAGAGGCGCTTCCTGTACCAGAGGCAGGCGGGTTTGTTTTCCGGCTTTTGGGGCAGGGTGTGCAGACTGTACAGGTGCCATTGGCTGAGGCTGTGAGGTCTCTGTGGGTTCAGCCTGCAGATTTCCCGCTTTATGTGCAGATTCGGAATGCGTTGTCCGCGGTTGCGGTGCTGCCGCAATGACACTCTCGGGCAGCGCATCACTGTTCAGATAGCCCCGGCTTTTAGTACCCGGATAGCTGTCTCTGCGACTGCCAGTCTGTGGTGGGGCCATTCCATTCAGATAGCTCTGATCCTGAGCATGGAGCTGGTGAAACAGCGTGCTGTTTGCACGTACCGGCAAGTAATTATCCGTTGCTGCGGGTTCTGGCTGGCGACTGGTACGCAGATTAAGTCCTGACTCATCCAGGCTGCGCAGGCGCACATCAGCAGGCGAAGGAGCTTCAGAGCCATAAGCCTGAGCCAAACGGTAAGGAACGGCGGTAAAACCGGAGCTGTTCGCTCCGCTGCGGACAATCCGCACCATCTGTTGGTAATTCCGCAGTGGCGGTGGTGTTTTCATCGGCATTTCCTTGTCCTGTACTGATTCTCTGAACGGGCTGGCGCAGCGTGCTTCAGTCCGCCGGCCAGGCGATAAGTCTGGGAGTCTGGCCCTGAACCATCAGTGAGTACTGCAGCTGTTCCGCAGCCGGGCGCTCCGCAAAGGGGCCAATTGCCAGTATAAGCCAGTGACGATCATCTTCACTGACGGCGAATACAACAGGCGTAAAAGGCAGCTTAACCGCTGCAGTTTCGAGTTGCTTTAATTCAGCCTCAATCACCGCAGGGCTGCTGCTCATATACAGCTGCAGTCCATATTGGATATCTGCGCCGGTTGCAGAGTCAGGTAATAACTGGCCGGACAAGGACAGCTCAGCATTGGTGACCGGACGCGGCTTGAGTGAAGATGCGGCAGGAGATGCAGGATAATCGGGAAGCCACAGGGTCAGTCCGGCACCGGCTGCGGTCAGCAATATAACGATCAGGCCAAATGCTTTCAGAAAGGACTCCTGATTCCATTCCAGAGTATGTGCAGAGGTTACTTGCAGATGAAGGGCTGTGCAAACGACCTTTTATATTTCCGATAATTGATATTATCGGAATAGGCGTATAAGCGTAAAATGCGGACCGCCTGTCGTCCTGGACGACAACAACAAGTGCTAAACTTTTCCACAACAAACACTAAAGAATCACAAAAAGTGCTAAACCCGTTGACCAGCGCGTCTAGCCGCCTTTAGCCATATAAATTCTCCTAAAATCCACTGATTCAAGGTGAGCTCACCACAACCATTGCCTCAGCAACCTACAGGCTTGTATACGATTCATTGATGGTTCAGCGAATGGCCACCAAGGAGTGATTAGGCGGGAGATATCTATCGGCGCTCTAACGGTAATTCACCATGAAGTCCAGATGAACCCCCCAGCCGTATTAGCCTTGAAGGATCCGATAGCGAGCTATCAGTCTGCTCAGATGATGGGGATTTCTTCAGAAATCACGCCATTCGTAGGGCGTATTTCACAATAATCCGTTAAAATAACATTATTACGGATTATTTATATGCCCCACTTTTGAGGTCTTTATGCCGAAGTCAGGCCAAGCACGCGTCCCCACGCCGGATCAGCAAAAATACCTGTTCGACGTAATTCGGCAGCGCCGGCACCCTGAAAAGAACACGGCCATCATGCAGATCAGCTTTAAGCTGGGACTGCGTGCCCAAGAGATTTCACTCCTACAGATCAAAGAAGTAGCCAAAGTCAGTCAAGCTGGTACGGATTTCAAGTTACTGGAAGTCATGAGTCTGCCGGCGGCCTATACCAAAGGTGCTGACGCTATGAAACGCTCGAAAAGCCAATACCAGCGCAAAACGATCAGCTTTAATATTGAAAGCTTCAACCAGGTAGTTCGGCAGATTGAAAAACTCTCCAAGTCCGGCGCCGATGTTGATCCTGCAGCCTTTTATCCACCTGTCAAAAAACACCGTGGAAAATCCCGCGATTTACCCATGGTGGATGCTGCACTACGAAAGTCGCTTGTGGATTACTTATATTTTCGTTTGGCAAAGGGTGAAAAGCTTAAGCCTTCCACACCGTTGTTTATCACACAAAAGAACGTCCCCTATTCTCCTAACACACTTCAGGAACACATGGCGTTAATGTTAAGAGATTGGGCCGGTATAGAAAAAGCCAGTTCGCATAGTGGCCGAAGAGCGCTCATAACCAACGTCATTCATAAACAGAAGAAATCTGTAAAAATTGCCCAGAAAATAGCAGGACACGTAAATCCATCAACGACATTGATCTATGAAGAGCCTCCTGAGGAGCAAATAAGTGACGCCCTAAAACTATTAGGGGAAATAAAGCAATAAATGGGGGGGGGTGGAAAGCCTCCATTAACCATGAGTGCTAGATGGGATTGAAAATCAACCTGTACTTATCATATATCTCCTTAGCAGGAGGGCTGAGTGTAACATCTTTAGATGTTGCAAAGAGATTATAATA
>NZ_DDCJ01000093.1:0-7654 GCF_002335285.1 Thalassolituus sp. UBA2009 | reverse complement strand
ATATTGTCCGGCCTCTGATATTGTTCGGCCACTGTGCGCCTTCCTGGCGCACAGTACTCCCCTATGTTGTGCACGCCCTGCGTACCTTTGTTTACCTGCACATCTCTGTCTATCTGCAGGCCTTAACCGGGCACCTTGCCGCTAAAAAAACTGACTAAGCAGTCAATATGGTATCCCTCTTGCTTAACAACCCGGCATAACCCATTACGGCCCGTTGTTATTGGGCTGGTTCTGACTAAACAGAGGAGATACGGCTTGAATCACCCCGTTCAGCCGCTGCTAAGCGCGCAGGCTGATGCACCATACTGGAACGCGCAGTTACAGCTGAGTACGCGCCAGACAGAAAGAGGCACCCGTTTGGTGCAGTGCGAACATAACGGCCCTCTTTATGTGCAAAAGCCGTTTTATCCGGAAGGGCCGGACTGTGCGCACCTGTATCTGCTGCATCCGCCCGGCGGCATGGTATCGGGTGATTTTCTCACCATTAATGTCAGTGCCGGTGAAAACAGCCATGTGCTGGTAACAACACCCGGAGCAGGACGTGTTTACCGCGCCCGTGCCGATGGTTTGCTGCAGCAGCAGAAAGTACAGCTGAGAGTTGAGAGCAACGCGGCACTGGAATGGATGCCACTGGAAACCATTTTATTTCCGTCATCCCGTGCGCAACTGGAAACCGAAGTCCATCTGGGTGAAAACAGCCGCTATATCGGCTGGGATATTGTCAGCCTCGGTTTGCCCGCCAATGGCAGCCGTCTGGATGACCTTGGTCAGCACACCACGCTGAAACAAGGGCTGCGTATTTATTATAAGCAACAGCTATTGCTGAATGAGCGCCTGAGCCTGCATCCGGGTAACAGCGAATTATTAAATGCCGCCGCCGGTTTCCGTGGCATGCCGGTACACGGTCTGTTAGTGGCCGGACCTTTTACTCAGGGCTTTTGTGAACAGGCTCTGGGACAACTTCAGGAGCTGTGCGCCGACCAACTGGCCGGTGTCAGCCTGAACGGCCAATTTTTAAGCGTGCGTTATCTCGGCACCTGCAGCGAACAAGCTCGTCTGCTGCTGAGTGACGCCTGGGCGATTATCCGCCCGCAATTAATGCAACGCCCGGCCTGCGCACCACGCATCTGGGCAACCTGATTATTTCTGATTATTTAAAGAACTGATTGATTAACTGAGGTGAACGATGGAACTGCTACCGCGCGAAAAAGATAAGCTGCTGATTTTTACCGCAGCCCTGCTGGCAGAACGCCGCCTGAACCGTGGTCTGAAATTAAACTATCCGGAAGCCATGGCGTACCTGACCATGGAAATTATGGAAGGCGCACGCGATGGCAAAACCGTGGCCGAGCTGATGGGGTACGGTAAAACACTGCTGAGCGCCGATCAGGTGATGCCCGGTGTGCCGGAATTAATTCATGAGGTACAGGTAGAGGCGACCTTCCCGGATGGCACCAAGCTGGTCACTGTGCATGAACCCATTGTTTAAAACTGCCTGCGTTTAAACGGCTTCAGCCGAGATGCTTAACGGTTTACAGGAGAAAGAACATGATCCCAGGTGAAATTATCGTCGGCGAAGGCGATATCGAATTAAATGCAGGCCGTGAAACGGTTCGTCTGCGTGTTGAGAATATCGGTGATCGTCCGATTCAGGTCGGCTCCCATTATCATTTTTACGAAACCAATCCGGCACTGTCATTTGAGCGGGAAAAAACCAGGGGCTTCCGCCTGAATATTGCCTCGGGTACAGCCGTGCGTTTTGAGCCGGGTCAGGGCCGTGAAGTGGAATTAGTCGCCTACGCCGGAGACCGTATTGTTTACGGCTTCCGCGGTGAAGTAATGGGCAAGCTGGATAACTGAGGGAAAGCACATGAGTAATAAAACCATGGACCGCACGTCCTACGCGCAGATGTTCGGCCCTACCACCGGCGATAAAGTGCGCCTCGGCGATACTGAATTATTGATTCAGATTGAAAAAGACTTCACCACCTACGGCGACGAAGTGAAATTCGGCGGCGGCAAAGTCATCCGTGATGGTATGGGTCAGAGCCAGCGCAGCAGTGCTGAAACCGTCGACCTAGTGATAACCAATGCCGTGGTGCTGGACCACTGGGGGATTGTGAAAGGCGACGTCGGTATTAAAGACGGTCGTATTTTTGCCGTAGGTAAAGCCGGTAATCCGGATATTCAGGATAACGTCGATATTATTGTCGGCCCGGGTACCGAAGTGATCGCCGGCGAAGGCTCCATTCTTACCGCTGGCGGTATCGATGCGCACATTCATTTTATTTGTCCGCAACAGGTCGAAGAAGCCTTAATGAGCGGCGTCACCACCATGATTGGCGGCGGCACCGGGCCTGCGACCGGCACCAACGCCACCACCTGTTCGTCCGGCCCCTGGTACATCGGCAAAATGCTGCAGGCCACCGACGATATGCCAATGAATTTCGGCTTTTTAGGCAAAGGCAACGCCAGCCTGCCAGAAGCACTGGAAGAACAACTGGAAGCCGGGGCCTGCGGTCTGAAATTACATGAAGACTGGGGCACCACTCCGGCATCCATCGACTGTTGTCTGAGCGTGGCGGAAAAATACGATGTGCAGGTTGCCATTCATACCGACACCCTGAACGAATCCGGTTTTGTTGATGACACCATTGGTGCATTTAAAGACCGCGTAATTCACACCTACCATACCGAAGGTGCCGGTGGTGGCCATGCGCCGGATATTATCCGTGCCTGCGCTTACCCCAATGTGCTGCCCTCTTCCACCAACCCAACGCGTCCTTATACGCGTAATACGGTGGATGAACATCTGGATATGCTGATGGTCTGTCATCACCTCGATAGCAGCATTCCTGAAGACGTTGCTTTTGCCGATTCGCGCATCCGTAAAGAAACCATTGCCGCTGAAGATATTTTTCACGACCGTGGCGCCTTCAGCATGATCTCATCCGACTCTCAGGCCATGGGCCGCGTGGGCGAAGTGATTACCCGCACCTGGCAGACGGCGCATAAAATGAAAACCCAGTTCGGCTTATTAAAAGAAGATCTGGAGATCGGCGCCGATAATTTCCGCGCGCGCCGCTACATCGCCAAGTACACCATTAACCCGGCCATCGCTCATGGTATTTCCCACGAAGTGGGTTCCATCGAAAAAGGAAAACTGGCCGATCTGGTGTTATGGAAGCCGGCTTTTTTTGCCACCAAACCGAGCATGATTATTAAAGGCGGCATGATTGCCGCAGCGCCGATGGGCGATCCGAATGCGTCCATCCCGACCCCACAGCCGGTGCATTACCGCATGATGTTCGGTGCCTTTGGTAAAGCTGCTGCCGCCACCAGTCTGACCTTTGTATCGGCAGCGGCATTAAGTAATAACGTCGGTGAAAAACTTGGGGTCAAACGCACCTTAGCGGCCTGTAAAAACACCCGAAACATCCGTAAATCAGACATGATTCTGAACGACTGGATGCCGGACGTTAGCGTTGATCCGCAAACCTATGAAGTGCGTGCCGACGGCGAATTACTGACCTGCGAACCGGCCAGCGAACTGCCACTGGCGCAACTGTATAACTTATTTTAAACGTGCAATGTAAAAGCACTGTTTTAAGGACTGTTTATGTTGGAAGTTTATGAACGCCTTGGCACCCACTGCCATGATCCGGTCAGCGCTACGGTAGTACTGAACTACGAACAGCGCGACCGTGGCCGTCTGCGTCTGACCAGTACCGACGGCGAAGAAGTACGTCTGTTTCTGGAGCGTGGCAAGCCCTTACTGGTTGGTGAATTTTTACGCGCCACTGATGGCAAAATCGTAAAAATTGAAGGCGCTGAAGAAGATGTTGCCCACGCCAGCTGCGACGACTGGCAAACCTTTGCCAAAGCCTGTTATCACCTCGGCAACCGCCATGTAAAAGTAGAAGTGGGTGAGCGCTGGTTACGGATAAAACCGGATCATGTGCTGGAAGATATGCTGCATTTACTTGGACTGATGGTCAGCCATGAACACGCCGTCTTTGTACCTGAGTCCGGCGCTTATGCCCCCGGTTACGGGCATTCGCATGGTCATTCCCACGATCATGATCATCACCACGGCCACAGCCATAAAGACGGACATGGTAAAGGGCACGAGCACGGTGACGGACATGACCACTGATAACCACGCGGCGCTGACAACACCGGGGCTGCTGCGTTTATTGCAGCTATCCAGTGTCAGCCTGCCGGTGGGTGGTTACGCCTTTTCTCAGGGGCTGGAATACGCCGTGGAAAAAGGCTGGGTCAGTAATATGGCAAACACCCGTGACTGGATTGCGCTGCAATTACACGAAACCCAGGCACTGATTGATTTACCGGTATTAAAAGGCGCGATGCAGGCGGTAAGCGCGGCCGATGAAAAAGCCTGGCAAGGCTGGAACGATTTAATTCTGGCCAGCCGCGAAACCAGCGAATTACGCCTTACCGATACCGCCATGGGCGAAGCACTGGTGCGTTTATTAAAACAGCTGGACGTTACCCTGCCGCGTTATGCCAGTGAGGCAGAGGGCGATGTCAGCTTTGTTGCGCTGTATGCCTATCCGGCGGTGCAGTGGCAGATTCCGTTTACTGCCGCCGCCACCGGTCTGACCTTCGCCTGGCTGGAAAATCAGATTGCCGCTGCCACCAAGCTGGTACCTCTGGGTCAGACTCAGGCGCAGCAATTATTAAGTGATTTACAGACGCTGATTCCGGCCACTATCCGCACTGCAGAAGACGTGGATGAAGCAGAAATTGGCGGCTCGTTACCGGCACTGGCGATTGCCAGTGCGAAACATGAGACGCAATACACACGCCTGTTCCGATCATGAGGGCTGGTTGCATTGTCAGGACGTTGTTAAAAATTTTCTCAGGATGCTCATGTAGGCTAACGACACTGCGCTCCTTCGATAATTTTTACCGCGTCCTGACTGCTTCACTAACACCCTCATCGCTGGCTGTATTACACGATTAAAAATTTAAGCAAGACTCAGAATTACTGGAGAACAAAATGAAAAAACAAACATTACGCGTAGGTGTCGGTGGTCCGGTCGGCTCCGGCAAAACAGCATTATTACGCTCACTCTGTTCTGCCCTGCGCGATCACTACAATATTGCGGTAGTAACCAACGATATTTACACCAAAGAAGATGCCGAGTTCTTAACCCGTAATGAAGCGCTGTCAGCCGACCGCATCATGGGGGTGGAAACCGGTGGTTGTCCGCATACCGCGATCCGTGAAGATGCTTCAATGAACCTGGCGGCTATCGACGTATTAATGAAACGTCACGGCGATCTGGATGTGGTGTTTGTTGAAAGCGGCGGCGATAACCTGAGTGCAACCTTCAGCCCGGAATTATCCGACCTGACCATTTATGTGATCGACGTATCCGCCGGTGACAAAATTCCGCGTAAGGGTGGCCCGGGTATTACCCGCTCCGATTTACTGGTGATTAATAAAACCGATCTGGCGCCACTGGTGGGTGCCGATCTGGATGTGATGGACCGCGATGCGAAAAAAATGCGCGGCGAACGCCCTTTTGTATTTTCAAACCTGAAAAAGGCGCAGGGGCTGGACGATATTATTCAGTTTATTGTGACCGAGGGGATGCTGGAGCAAAAGACCATCCCACCCGCTAAAGCAGTCGTCTGATCTGAGCTGCTGCGCTTGGTGATACGGCGTTAAAAATGCCTTCGGGATGCTCATGCAGGCCAACTGCACTCCGCTCCCTCAGTTATTTTTGCCTTGTCTCACCGGCGCTCGCGACGCTCAGACAATCTGTATTGCCGGTTATTTAAATTTGTAAAAAACTCCTGAGGAGAATCCTATGAAAAAAGTTCTGATCTCTGCCGCCGCCCTGCTGATGCCAGCTGCGGCCTTTGCTCATACCGGCCATGAAGTGTCTGGTTTTGCTGCCGGTATTGCGCACCCCTTTACCGGGCTGGATCACCTGCTGGCGATGCTGGCGGTGGGTCTGTGGGCCGCACGCCAGAGTGGTGCTGCCCGCTGGGCGACGCCACTGGCCTTTGTTGCCATGATGGCAGTGGGTGCTCTGGCCGGAGCCAGCAGCCTGCAGCTGCCGTTTACCGAGCTGATGATTGCCGCCTCTGTGGTGGTCTTCGGGTCTCTGATTGCCTTTAACCTGAAAAAAGGCGCTCTGGCCGGTGCTCTGCTGGCCGGTGGTTTTGCCTTTTTCCACGGTTTTGCCCACGGCGCTGAAATGCCGGCAATGAGCACTCTGGCGACCTATGGCGCGGGCTTCCTGCTGGCGACTGCTGCTCTGCATGCGGCTGGCTATGCACTGGCCGCCTTTGGTCACAGCAAAGCAGCAGATATCAGCCGCCGCGCTGCCGGTGCTGTGATTGCTCTGACCGGTATTGCTTTAGGCGCAGCCTGAGGGCCGGCCTGAGTTGCTGCCGAACGGTTATCTGCTGCATAAACGCTTCTCCGGCAAAGGGTTATGCAGCAGATAACGGAGCCCTGTGCCGTGAACGCTAATAACCGCTTTTCACGGTGCAGTCATCTGCTGATCATTTATTGATCTGAGTCGTGATCATGTCTCCGTCATAGCGCTACAGTAAACAGGTATCACCTGTGTTTGCAGCCCTTAAAGGAGGCTCCCATGAAAACACGTCATATTGCCCTACCCGTCTTATCCGTCTTATTTTCCGTATCATTTTTACTGAGCACTGGTGCTCAGGCCGCCGATGTTCCTGCCCGTGGGCCGATGGCCTTCAGCGATTACGATACCGATAAAAACGGCAGCATTTCTGAAGCTGAATTCAATGCCGCCCATGACAAACGCATGCAAAACAACTCTGCCGCCGGTATGCCGATGAAAGGCGCCGCTAACCGCCCCATGTTCAGCCAGTTTGATACCAATAACGACGGTAAGCTGAGCGCCGATGAGCTGAAGAATGGCCAGATGCAGCATCAGCAGGAAATGATGGATATGCGTAAAGATCAAATGATGAATATGCAGAACATGCATAAGAAAAATATGCAGCAGTAGTCCGCAGGCAGGCGGTACATAAAAGCCGCCTGCCCCGATTAACACAAGTCGCGACCAGCGCTTATCCGGCTTATACATAAGCTGAACAGTCAGCGGGCAGAAAAAGCGTTACACTGCAGCCATTACCTCAACAGCCGCGATACGCAACAATGCCTCAGCCTCAGAATGGCAATTCCTCCGCAAACCACCAGCCACCACTTTCTGCACATGAGTTACGGCCATCCTTTGTGCGCCTCGACCAGCATATTCCTGACATTCTGATCGACCTGAAATACGCCGGTTACGATAACTTTATTGGTGCTGTGGTGGATGGTTACCAGCAGGCCTGTGCATTGCTCAGCCGTCCGGCGGCAGAAGCTCTGGCCAATGTGGCAGCAGAACTCCGTCAGCAAAACCTGCGCTTAAAAATCTTTGATGCTTATCGTCCGCAACGTGCGGTCGACCATTTTTTACGCTGGGCCAGCCGTGCCGAAGACTTCCGCACCAAAGACCGCTTTTATCCCTCACTGGAAAAACCACAACTGTTTGAACAGGGCTATCTGTTCAGCCATTCCTCGCACTCGCGCGGCAGTACCGCCGACCTGACACTGACCGACAGCGACGGCCGGGAGCTGGATATGGGTACCATC
>NZ_DDCJ01000038.1:0-7631 GCF_002335285.1 Thalassolituus sp. UBA2009 | reverse complement strand
CCGCCAGCGTCTGAGCGAAGAGGGTGAATCCAATGCCGTGGCGATGGATCAGGCGCTCATCAAAAACATGATTGCCGAGCTTAAAGAACTGGCCGATTTACTTACCCCGGACAGCCATTCCTGAGCCTCCCGTACCGGCTTGCATTCTAAAAAAATCTTTAACTTTTCAGTGGCTTAAGTATACTTGAGCGCGTTCGTAAGCGGCTTTTAAGCTCGTTTCTGAACATGTGTCGGGGCGTAGCGCAGCCTGGTAGCGCACTTGCATGGGGTGCAAGGGGTCGCGAGTTCGAATCCCGCCGTCCCGACCAATTTTCAGAATTCCTGTAAAAAGGCCAGTCAGCGATGATTGGCCTTTTTTGTTTTTATTGCACTGAACAGCGCTTAATAATAAATCTTTTTTATTCCGCTTTTATTCATCCCTCAGCGCCTCAATCGGACTTAATTTAGCCGCCTGCCACGCCGGGCCCATACCGGCCATTAAGCCAATCAGGGCGGAAAAAACCAGGGAAATCATCAGGTACAGCGGGCTGGGTTGTATCGGGAAATCCGGCATTATTAAACCGGTAATGGCGAGCAGGGCGAGGGCGCCAAACATGCCGGCGAGGGCACCGATAACCGATAATAATACGGCTTCGCCAAGAAACAGGCTGAGCAGTTGCCGGCGGGAAATGCCAATGGCGCGCAGCAGACCGATTTCCGGCGTGCGCTCGCGTACGTTGGTGGTCATGATGGTGAAAATGCCGACACCGCCGACCAGTAATGAGATGGAGCCGAGTGCGGCAACGCCCATGGTCAGTACCGACAGAATGCTGTTCAGGCTTTCCAGCATTTCGTCCTGGGTGACGATGGTAAAGTCTTCCTGGCCGTGGCGCTCAATCAGCCGTTTGCGCACAATTTCGCGCATATTTTCTGAGGTGGTGGCGGCGGAGAACACCACGTCCACTTCCATTAATCCTTCGCGGTTAAACAGCGTGAGCGCGCGGTCGGCGGGAATGTAGACCATATCGTCGAGGTCGAAGCCGAGCATGCTGCCTTTTGGTTTCATCACACCAATCACGCGGAAGCGCTGACCACCAACGCGGATAAACTGCCCCAGCGCATTGCTGCCTTTAAATAATTCCTGCCAGACCTTATGGCCAAGCACAACAAAGGCGCGCGAATTACCGCCCTGAGCTTCGGGCAGAAAACGTCCACTGGCCAGCGGAAAATCCCAGGCCTGCACCATACTGGGTGTGGTGCCATAAATATCGGTGTTGCGTACCCGTTCGCCAAACTCAATCGGGCCGGTGCCCTGCACGCTGGCGACCACGTGCTCGGCGTAGGGCAGGTTAATCAGGCTGCGGTAATCTTCCATGGTCAGCAGGCGTACCGAGTTGAGTACTCCGCCCATACCGGAGGTGTCGTTTTTGCCCGGGCTGACGGCAATAATGCGGGTGCCGAACTGCGAGAAGTTATCCATCACATACATGCGCACACCTTCGCCCAGTGAAGTCAGCAGGGTAACGGCGGCAATACCGATGGCGATGCCCAACGCGGTGAGCAGGCTTTTCAGCGGGTTGTAACGTACCGAGGAAAACACCAGATGTAACCAGTCAGCACTGTGCATTGGGCCTCCTATTTGCCGTTCTGATGTTGCAGGGCGGTTACCGGTGCCATATGAGCGGCGCGGCTGGCGGGAATCCAGGAAAACAGAAAGCCGCAGCCTACGGCAATAGCGCCCGCGGCGGCCGTTGCCCAGAGCGGTGCGGCAAAGGGAATCTCCGGATACTGCATGCGTACCAGCCATAACAGAATTTCTGCCAGCAGGGTGCCAAGCAGGGCGCCAAACAGCGACAGCATCACCGCTTCGGTTACGAACAGCTGGCGTACTTCGCGGCTGGACGCCCCCAGCGCTTTCAGCAGGCCGATTTCGGCGGTGCGCTGCGATACGGTAATTAACGTCATATTCATAATCAGTACGCCGGCGACAAACAGGCTGATGGCGCCGATACCGGCAATGGCAAAGGTCAGCACCGAGAGAATGCTGTCGAAGGCTTTCAGCAGGGAATCGGGAGTAATCAGGGTGACGTCGAGCTGGCCGTCATGGCGCTCGCGCATAATGTCTTCGATCTGGCGGCTTAACACGCCCATGCCCATCGCCGAGCGCACATCAATCATCACCCGGAACACGCCTTCGGTATTAAACAGCTGCATGCTGCTGGCCACGGGCATGATCAGCGCTTCGCTCATGTTCATGCCGAGGCCGGTGCCGGTATCGGCCAGAATACCAATTACCCGGCAGCGGTAAGTGTCGATGCCAACCCACTGGCCAAGTGCCGGTTCGGCAGAAAACAGTTCCTGTTTTAATGTGGTGCCGATAACACAGACCGGGCTCGGCTGATCGAGGGGCAGGTCGGGCAGAATCTGGCCGCGCGCCAGCTGAATATGGCGGATATCAAAGAAAGCACTGTTGGTGCCCAGCACCAGAGTTTCACGGCTGCGTGCGCCGCGTGATATTTCGGCATTACCGACCACCAGGGGCGCAATGCGTTCCACTTCGGGCAGGCGCAGCAGGCTCTGGGCATCCTGCAGGGTAATATCGCGGGTGCCTTCGCCGGTCATGGGGGGCATGCCGCCGGAGGTTTCTTTGCGTCCCGGCAGCATAATCAGAATATCTTTTCCCAGTACCGAAAACTCGCCCAGCACATACTGGCGCGCGCCTTCACCGAGGCCGGTCAACAGCACTACCGCGAGCACACCAATCGACATCGCAATCAGCTGCATCAGCGTGCGGAAACGCTGGCGCAGCAGGGCGCGGATGCTGAAATTAAGCTGGTCGCGGGTGCGGATCATGGCGCGTCGCTCTGATCGGTATGGCTTTGAGCGTTTGAAGAAGACGTGCGGTCATCGCTTACGATCACGCCATCCACCATACGGATACGGCGGCTGGCGCGGCGGCCAAGATCGGCGTCGTGGGTAACCACAATTAAGGTAATGCCGTCGGCATTCAGCTCTTCCAGCAGTTGCACGACTTCGGCACCGGACTGGCTGTCGAGGTTACCGGTTGGCTCATCGGCGAGCAGCAGGCGCGGTTTCATAATAATGGCGCGGCCAATGGCCACCCGCTGACGCTGGCCGCCGGATAACTGATTGGGTAAATGCCCGGCGCGACTGCCAAGGCCCAGACGCTCAATCACCGGTTCCAGCCGGCGTTTGCGTTCTGCCGGAGCAATACCGGCCAGAATTAACGGCAGCTCGATATTTTCGCTGGCACTTAAACGCGGAATTAAATGGTACGACTGAAAAACAAAGCCGATATGGCTGCGGCGATAAACTGCGCGCTGTTCTTCACTCATGGGCACGGTATCGGCACCGTTCAGCCAGTACTGACCGTTATCCGGTACATCCAGCAGGCCGAGCATATTCAACAGGGTGGATTTACCGGAACCGGATGGCCCCATTACCGATAAATACTCACCGGCCTGAATGCTCAGGCCGATATTATTCAGCGCGTGTACCGGCTCATCACCGAGCAGGAAGGTTTTATTCACCCCCTGCACGCGGATCAGGGCATCGGCTGCGGGATTTATGCCAGCCGCTTTCATGGCAGCCGCTTTCATGGCTTGGCGGCCTTGTCAGTGTGCAGCGCATCCATCTCATTTAATACACGCACTTCGGCACCATCGACCGCCGCCGGATTATCAAGCGATAGCAACACCGGCTGGTCAGCATCTAAGCCTTCTTTTACTTCGGTCCAGGTCCAGTTACTCAGGCCTAGGGTCAGCGCTTTTTTCTGCAGGGTTTTACCGTCAGCGGCCAGGGTCAGCACATGATTACCTTCCAGCAACGCTTCGCTGGGAATACGCAGGGTCTGTTCACTGGCGGCGGTAATCACTTCAATATCGGCGCTGTAACCAACCAGCAGCTGCACATCGTCGGGCAGGGCATTTAAGGTGACATCCACATTCACGGTGCGTGCCTGCTTTTCTTTATCTTCCACGTAAGGGGCAATGCGGCTGACCTTGCCGGTAAAGGCCTGATCGCGGAAGGCATCGAGCGTAACCCGTGCATCCATACCGACGCGGATGACTGAGGCGTCCACCTCGTCGATCGGTGCGCGCACATACAGGCAGCGCTCGTCGATCAGATCAATGGCGGGTGGTGTGGCAACACCTGGCGGAGAAGGGGTGGCGTATTCGCCGACTTCGCCATTCACTTCGGCAACAATACCGGCGAACGGCGCGCGCAATTGTGTTTGCGCCAAACGTGCCTGCTGCACCGCCACGCTGGCTTTGGCATTCTGCACCTGGGCTTCATTCTGCTGGCAGCTTAAACGGGTAATTTCGGCACTGGTTTCTACCCGGTCGAGCTGTTCGGCCGAGGCCAGCTGTTTTTTGAATAATTCACGCTGGCGTTTTACTTCGCGCTCATCTGCCTGAGCCTGGCGGCAGGCAGAGGCTTTATTTAATTCCGCCATGCGCACCTGTGCCTTGCTTTGCTCCAGCGCGGCTTTTAAATCGTCGTTCCATAATTCCAGCAATAACGCGCCGGCTTCGACTTTATCGCCCTGATCAACGTATAAATGATTCACCTGGCCGCCCAGCGCCAGAGACAGGCGGGAGCGCTGACAGGCCTTAATCGTGCCGGAGCGGGTATTGGACACCAGTGCTTCGACCAGCCCCGGAGCGGCCTGGCTCATGCGTACTTCAATGGGTTTGGCCGGGCGCAGCATAAAAGCAGCAATTAAAGCGGCAAGAACGCCAGCGGATATCAGCAGTTTTTTCACGGTATAACGTCCTGTTGCGGCAGCTGAGGAGTTACCTTAGAGCTTTTTCATATGCTTGCCCAGTGATATAAGTCATAGGATTATTCGTGCTGCTGCAACACAATTCCTTTTTTATTGTGCACCATCAGTTCAGCTCGGGTTCACGCTCTGTCATTGTCATGCCCATATTGTCATGCTCATTGTTACCGTTATTATTTATCACCGATATTCCGCCCGGAGCCCCTATGAAATTACCCCACTGGTTCAGCGTACGCAGCCAAGGCAAAGCGCTGGGGCTCCCTGAGCTGATCGCCATTGCTCTGGGCGGTATGGTGGGTGGTGGCATTTTTACCATTCTCGGTATTTCCGTTGCTCTGATCGGCCCCTATACGCCTCTGGCGATTATGGCCGGCGGTATAATCGCCGCGCTGGCCGCTTATTCTTACGTAAAACTGGGCGTGTACTACCGCGATGAAGGCGCGACCTATGGCTTTTTTAAACGTACCTTTCCCAACTCGCCACTGGCCGCCGCGCTGATTGGCTGGTATGTGATTTTCGGTTATATCAGCACCATTGCCCTCTATGCCTACACCTTTTCTTCCTATGCCTTAAGCGGCACCGGCTTTGCTGGTAATGACGATCTGCGTAAAGCCGTGGCTTGTGGAGTGATTGCACTCTTCACTCTGGTTAATGTCTGGAGTGTGCGCGGCATGGGTAAAATCGAAGACATTATGGTGTACAGCAAACTGGCTTTATTGCTGCTGATTGCCGTGATTTTACTGCTGCACCGCGAAAGCAGCCTGACTGAACTGCTCGTGCATCCGGAGATTGAATTCTCCTGGCTCAATATTCTTACCGTTGCGGCCGTTACCTTTGTGGCTTACGAAGGCTTTCAGCTGGTGATTAATGCGGTAAAAGAAATGGAAAACCCCGATAAAAATATTCCGCGCGCAATTTACAGCGCCATCGTTATTGCCATCATTTTGTACGTGGTAATCGCTGTGGCCGCCATTCTCGCCATTCCTGCCGCCGATATTATCGCCAACGAAGAATACGCACTGGCCGCCGGAGCCGGAAAAATACTCGGCCATATCGGCGCCGATATTGTGGTACTGGGGGCAGTTCTGGCAACCAGCAGTGCCATTAACGGCACCTTATTCGGAGCCTCACGCCAGGTGGCGGTGATTGCCGGTGATGGCTTCTTCCCTAAAAGTCTGGAAAAACGCAGCAATAATATACCGGTGGCGGCCATCGCCATGATGGCGGTATTAGCGATGGCGCTGATTCTGGCCGGTGGCTTAAAAGTAATACTCGAATTCGGCAGCGTTACCTTCTTACTGGTGTCATTGTTAATGGCCATCGCCAACTTCCGCATCCGCAAGCTGACCGACTCATCGCTGTTTATTACCCTGTTATCCATTATTGGTCTGGCTATCGGTGGCGGCCTGATTCTGCATTTTGAATACACCGAAAACCCTGAACAACTGATCTTTATGCTGGTGCTGTATGGCTTGTTAACGCTGGGTGCTCTGGTGTTTGCGCGGGTGAATGCGGTGCGCGGTTATAACAGCAATCCATAGCTGCGATGCCTGTAGAGGAGTGGCTTATTCGCGCTTGCTCGTTTTTCAGGCCGGTGTTAGCTTATTTGATATTCAAATCAACAGTTTGTGGATTTGGCTTGTAAATTTACGTGCAAGGCCTGACTACCGCCGCTAATAAATACGCATGCACGTTAATAGATTGTTATGTGAATGGAGATCTATATTGTCTTCTGTACCCAAGAACAAGGAGGAATTAGAGCTGGCCATAAACTCAGTATTTCCAAAACTAATGGCTGATTATCGCTCCATTCCAGAAAGCAAAGCGCGTAAATCCGCGGTCGAGGGAAACATTAAGGGTACGATGATTAGCGTTAGTGATACGGTTGCTTACTTGATTGGTTGGGGGAAACTTGTTCTTAAATGGCATCACATGAAATCTAAAAGTCAGCATGTGGATTTCCCTGAAACGGGTTATAAATGGAATCAACTGGGTCTACTCGCTGAACATTTTCACGAAGAGTATCGTGACTGGAAATACGATGATCTGCTTGTTGAATTAGAGTCTACGATAAATGAAATACTTTTACTTATTTCAGGTTTAACTGATCATGATCTGTATGGTGTTGCTTGGTATGAACAATGGACTCTTGGTCGCATGATTCAGTTCAATACGTCATCTCCTATGAAAAATATGCGTACAAAAGTTCGGCGTTTCAAGCGAGAATTTTTATAAAAAAGCGTTAAGGACAGATTAAAAATAAATAGAATAACTATTTTAATTCACACTGAGGTTGTCCCCCGCTTTAATGGATGCAGAATAATGAATCCAGTGATTGAATTGTCACTTGGAAACAAATATGAAATCTTAGTCGCTATGAAGCACAATCCCTATGAAACATAAGATTCGCGAGCTTTTGGCTTATATTGAACCGGGAAACGGCGAGGTACTGATTGATCTTGTGAAACTCACCCGTAACGGGCATTCATATTACTTTCAGGACAAGCGCTGGCTGCGGAATCTGCGCTGTATGGGCGGTGATGGCTGTACTTCCGATCAGGGCGAGACAATCAATATTGCCATACTGAACCGCAGATACAGCCCGGCATGGGTTGCCGGTAAAACCATTCGGGTTACTGACAGGGCAAAAGAGCGGTATCAGGTGTGGCTTGAAGGTATGCATCGCTGCGAGTAGCAGATTTCATCTGGCTCCCATGCTCTCGTCTGGCTCCCATGTTCTGCGTGGGAGTCCTTGCGGACACAGTTGCATTCCCACGCGGAGCGTAGGCACGAGAGATGTTTGTTCCATTGGTATTTATGATCAGTGTTTTGTGGATTTATTTTACCT